>NZ_JBISWJ010000001.1:0-1058 GCF_044462225.1 Kocuria kalidii
CCGCGGCGGCGGTGCTGGGGCGGTGCAGGGGCATGGCCCGCATCCTACGCACCTCCCCGCCGGACCGCCGCCGTGCGTCCTTGCCCTTCCGGGAGCGGCCCGCACTAGCATGGGGCGCATGCGGACACTGCAGGCGACAATCATCGAAGAGATGGGCGTGAAGCCCGAGATCGACCCCCAGCAGGAGATCGAGGCGCGCGTCGGCTTCCTCTGCGACTACCTCCGGACCAGCGGCACGAACGGTTTCGTGCTGGGCATCAGCGGCGGCCTCGACTCCACCCTGGCCGGCCGGCTCGCCCAGATGGCGGTGGACCGGCTCGCGGAGGGCGGTGTGGAGGCGGACTTCGTGGCCGTCCGCCTGCCCTACAAGGTCCAGCACGACGAGGAGGACGCCCAGGCCGCCCTGGCGTTCATCCGGCCCAGGACCACGGTGACCTACAACGTGGCCCCCGCCGTGGACGGCTTCGAGGGCGAGTTCCGGGAGGCGACCGGCCGGGAGATCTCCGACTTCAACAAGGGCAACATCAAGGCCCGGGTGCGGATGATCGCCCAGTACGCCCTCGCCGGCGAGCGGAACCTGCTGGTGATCGGCACCGACCACGGTGCCGAGTCCGTGACGGGCTTCTTCACCAAGTACGGCGACGGCGGTGCGGACGTGCTGCCGCTGTTCGGGCTCAACAAGCGGCAGAACCGGCTCCTGTCGAGGACCCTGGGCGCCGAGGAGCGGCTGTGGGCGAAGGCTCCCACCGCCGACCTGCTCGACGACACCCCGGGCCAGACCGACGAGACCGAGCTCGGGGTGACCTACGACGACATCGACGACTACCTGGAGGGCCGCGAGGTCGACGACACCGTGGCCGAGCTGATCGAGCACCGCTGGCGCACCACCCGGCACAAGCGGACCACGCCCGCCACGATCCTCGACGACTGGTGGCGCTCCTGAGCGCACCGCGGCGGCACGGACGGACCGGTACGTGCGGGTGCCGTCCGGCTCCGCCCAGCCGGTGGAGACGCCCTGCTCGGCCAGCCAGGCGATCTCCCGGTAGAACGTCCGGGAG
>NZ_JBISWJ010000002.1:0-8868 GCF_044462225.1 Kocuria kalidii
GATCTCCACGACGGAGCGCAGCACGGTGCCGGCCTTCATCTTGGCGAAGGCCTCCTCGACGTCGCCCAGACCGATGCGCTCGCTCACGAACCCGTCCAGGTCCAGCCGGCCCAGCCGGTACTGGTCCACCAGCATCGGGAAGTCCCTCGAGGGCAGGGTGTCCCCGTACCAGGCGGACCGGATGGACCCGCCGCGGCCGAAGACCTCGTCCAGCGGGATCTCCCAGGTGGTCCCCGGCGCCGGCACCCCGACCAGCACCATCCGCCCGGCCAGGTCACGGGCCTGGAAGGCCTGCCGGAAGGTCACGGCGATGCCCACCGCGTCGATCACGAGGTCGGCGCCGAAACCACCGGTGAGCGCACGGATCGCCTCGACGGGATCGGTCTCCTTGGAGTTGACCGTGTGGGTGGCCCCGAACCTCCGTGCGGTGGCCAGCTTCTCGTCGTCGAGGTCCACGGCCACGATCGTGGTCGCCCCGGCCAGGGCGGCCCCGGCGATCGCCGCCGCCCCGACCCCGCCGCAGCCGATCACGGCCACGGACTCCCCGCGCCGCACGGCCCCGGTGTTGAGCACGGCACCGATACCGGCCATCACCCCGCAGCCGAGCAGCCCGACGGCCGCGTACTGGTGGTCCTGCAGCTCACCCTCGATCTTGGTGCACTGCCCGGCCGCGACCAGGGTCTTCTCCGCGAACGACCCGATGCCCAGGGCCGGGGACAGCTCGGTGCCGTCCTCGAGCGTCATCTTCTGGGTGGCGTTGTGGGTGGCGAAGCAGTACCAGGGCTCGCCCCGGCGGCAGGCCCGGCACTCCCCGCACACCGCCCGCCAGTTCAGGATCACGTGATCGCCCACCGCGACCTCCGTGACACCCTCCCCGACGGCCGCGACGACGCCGGAGGACTCGTGACCCAGCAGGTAGGGGAAGTCGTCACCGACGCCGCCCTCGACGTAGTGGTGGTCCGTCTGGCACACCCCGCAGGTGAGCACGTCCACCAGCGCCTCCCCGGGCCCCGGATCCGGGACCAGGATCGTCTCCACGCTCACGGGCTGGTTCTTGCCCTTCGACACCACGCCTTTGACCTTGTGCATGCTGGAACTGCCTTTCGTCGTCGTCGGCACCGGGAACGGTGCTCGATCACAGAAGTCGTACTGGGGAGTCCCGGTACCGGGACGGGGGCCGGGGGCGGAGCGGCATGCGGTCCGCCCCCGGGATGCGGAGCCTCAGCCCCGGATGCGCTCCATGCCGGGGTCCACGAGCGGCTCGGCGCTGACCGTGGCCGGGACGCGCTCGCCGAGGTACTCGATCTCCACGCCGTCCCCCTCGGAGAGCTCCGGCGGGAGCCAGGCGTAGGCGACCGGCCGGCCCACGGTGTGGCCGAAGACGGCGCTGGTGACGTAGCCGGCGGCGGCGCCGTCCACGTACACGGGCTCCTTGCCCAGGACCACGGAGCGGCCGTCGTCGACGGTCAGGCAGCGCAGCCGGCGCCGTGCCCGGCCGTCGGAGGCCGCGGCCTCCGACCCCACGAAGTCGCCCTTGTCCTTCTTGACGGCGAAGTCCAGTCCTGCCTCCACCGCGGTGTGCTCGGTGGTCATGTCGGTGCCCCAGGACCGGTAGCCCTTCTCCACGCGCAGGCTGTTGAAGGCCGCGCGCCCCGCGGGCACGATGCCGAACTCCTGGCCCGCCTCGTGCAGCAGGTCCCACAGCCGCAGACCCTGGTCTGCGGTGGTGTACAGCTCCCAGCCGAGCTCGCCCACGTAGGAGAGGCGCATCGCGGTGACCCGCAGGCCGCCCACCCGGATCTCCTTGGTGCGGAAGTACTTCAGGCCGTCGTTGGACAGGTCGTCGCGGGAGACCTTCGCCATGACCTCCCGGGCCTTCGGGCCCCACAGCCCGATGCAGCAGGTCTCGGCGGTGGTGTCCCGGACCAGCGCCCAGGCGGTGGGGTCCTCGGCGCTCTGCCGGTTCGCCTCGGAGGACAGGTACGCCACGTCGACGCTGCTGTTGATGCCGGCCTGGAACAGGTTCTCGCTGATCCGGGCCACGGTGATGTCGCTGCGGATCCCGGCCTTCTCGTCCAGCAGGAGGCAGTACGTCACGGCGCCCGGCTTGCGCAGGATGTTGCCGGTGGTGAGCCGCTGCAGCAGGGCGGCGGCCCCCGGTCCCTCGACCGTCACGCGCTTGAGCGGGGTCATGTCGTACATCGCCACGGCGGTGCGGGTCTTCCAGGCCTCGACCGCCGCGATCGGCGAGTGGTACTGGGCCGCCCACGGCTCCCGCTCCGGCTCGCGCCACTCCTCGGGCAGCTGGTCCAGGAGCGCGGCGTTGGACTCGTACCAGTGCGGGCGCTCCCAGCCGTGGCTCTCCAGGAAGAACGCGCCGAGCTCCAGCTCCCGGGCGTAGAACGGGCTGACCCGCAGGTTGCGCGGCGACTCCCGGGGCTGGAGCGGGTGGAGGACGTCGTAGATCTCCACGAAGTTCTGCTTGCCCGTCTCCTCGACGTACTCCGGGGAGAGCTGCACGTCGTCGAACCGGGTGGCCTCGCAGCCGTGCAGGTCCGTCTCCGGGGTGCCGTCCACCAGCAGCTCGGCCATGGCCTTGGCCACGCCCGAGGAGTGGGTGACCCACACCGCCTCGGCCACCCAGAACCCGGCGAGGTCCGGGGACTCGCCGATGAGCGGGCCCCCGTCCGGGGTGAAGGAGAAGATCCCGTTGAAGCCCTCGGCCACCTCGCTGCCGCGCAGGCTGGGGAGGAAGCGCTGGCTCTCGGCCCACTGCTCCGTGAAGTCCTCGGGCGTGAAGTCCAGGCGGGAGGGCATCCGGTCGTGGGCGATGTCGCGGGGCGCGTAGTGCGGCAGGTCGCCGAGATCCACCGGCATCGGGCGGTGCGCGTAGGATCCGATGCCGATCCGGTCCCCCCACTCGCGGTAGTAGAGGTCCGCGTCCTGGTGCCGGAGGATCGGCAGGGTCGCGCCGTTCGGGGCGTCGTGCTTGCCGACCAGCTCCGGGACCGCGGAGGTGAAGACGTACTGGTGCGCCAGCGGCAGGATGGGGCACGGCATGCCGGCCATCTCGCCGATCGCGGGTCCCCAGAATCCGGCGCAGGAGACGACGACGTCCGCCGGCACGGTCCCGTCCGATGTGGTCACACCGGTCACGCGACCGTTCGACCGCTCGATGCCGGTGACGGTCGTCTCCGCGCAGTAGGTGACGCCGGCGCGGGTGGTGCGGTCGATGAGCACCTGCACCGCCTTGGCCGCCAGGGCGAGACCGTCCGTGGGCACGTGGTAGCCGCCCAGGACCATCTCGGGGTTGACCATGGGGTGCTGCTCGAGCACCTCCTCGGGGGTGAGCAACCGGCCCTCGAGACCCCACGACGTCGCGTAGCCCACCTTGCGCTGGAGCTCCTCCAGCCGCGCCGGCGTGGTGGCCACTTCGAGGCCCCCGACCTGGTTGAAGCAGCCCAGGGACATCAGCTTCTCCACCGTGTACTGCGCGAAGTGGGTGAGCGACCGGGACGGGTTCGTCTGGTAGACGAGTCCGGGCGCGTGCGACGTCGAGCCGCCGGGAAGGGGCAGCGGGCCCTGCTCCAGGACGGTGACGTTCGTCCAGCCGCGCTGGACGAGCTCGTCGGCAAGGTTGGTGCCGACGATGCCGGCTCCGATGACGACGACGCGAGGGGTGGTGCTCATGGATGGTTCTCCTGACCTGCGGATGTCTGGCGGGGTCGGGCCGGGGTTCAGCTCGACTGGGAATCGTGTCCGTGGGCGGTGAGCCCGGGCGGCAGGTTCGGCGCCTCGGCCGACTCCTCCACCATGATGTCGCCGTCCACGACGGTCACCACGTGGGTCCGGACCGGGAGCTTCGCCGGCGGCGCGTCCACCTTGCCGGTGCGGAGATCGAACTTGGACGCGTGCAGCGGGCACTCGACCTCGCAGTCCTCCACGTAGCCGTCGGCGAGCGAGGCGTCCTGGTGGGTGCAGGTGTCGTCGATGGCGAACAGCTCGCCCTCCTCCGTGTGGAACACGGCGATGGGCGGGACGGTGTCGAGGCGCAGGGCGTCACCGGGTTCGAGGTCCTTCAGGGGACAGGCCTTGTGCATCGGAGTGGATCCTTTCCGGAGGGGGACGGGCCCGCCGCGTCGAGCGTCTCCACCCGGCCCGACAGGCTCACCATGAGCAACACGCATTGCATTGTGCAACCAGCGTGGAGACTGGACCGGGCGCTGTCAAGAGATCGGCTCCGGCGAGATGTCCGTGTCGGCGCGCACGGAGACGCAATGTAAATTTCCCGGGTCGAACGGGCGCGACCTCTTGACGTGGCCGACGACGAGGTTCACGCTGAATCTCACATTGCGAACCGTGTTGCACGAGACGCAAATAGTCCGGAACACCACGATCCTTGTCGCAGCTCCGGGCCATCCGTACCAGTCTTTCGAAAGGGGTCCTCCATGGAGTCCCTCGTCATTGTCGGAGCATCCCTGGCCGGTCTGTCGGCCGCCCGGGCCGCGCGCAACCTCGGGTTCGGCGGTCAGATCGTGATCATCGGTGATGATCCGCAGCGCCCCTACGACCGCCCGCCGCTGTCCAAGGACTTCCTGGCCGGGCGGATCGAGGCCGAGGACCTGGCCCTGGAGACCGACACCGACGCCCTGGACGCGCAGTGGATCCTCGGCACCCGGGCGGTGTCCTTCGACCCGGCCACCCGCCTGGTGCACCTGGACGACGGGAGCAGCGTCCACGCCGACGGACTGGTCATCGCCACCGGGGCCTCCCCCCGGTCCCTGCCGCAGATCGCCGAGGCGGACAACGTGGTGAGCCTGCGCACCATCGCCGACGCGCAGAAGCTGCGCGAGCTCGTGGGCCGCGGCGGGCGCATGGTGGTCATCGGCGCCGGCTTCATCGGCGCCGAGGTCGCCTCCACCGCCCACGCCCTGGGCATGGAGGTCACCGTGCTGGAGAAGTCCCCGACCCCGCTGTGCGGGCCCCTGGGCACCCAGCTGGGCGCGGTGGTGGCCGGACTGCACGAACGCGCCGGGGTGGAGCTGGTCTGCGGGGCCGAGATCGCCGACTTCGTCCTCGCCGAGGGATCCGTGACCGAGGTCCACCTGGCCGGCGGGCGGGTGCTGCCCGCCGACGTCGTGATCGTCGGGATCGGGGCGGTGCCCAACACCGCCTGGCTGGAAGGCTCCGGGATCGAGCTCGGCAACGGTGTGGTCTGCGACGCGACCGGGGCCACCAACATCCCGGGGGTCGTCGCCGTCGGCGACTGCGCCGCCTGGTGGGACCCCGCCACCGCCCGCTACCAGCGGGTGGAGCACTGGACCGGGGCCGCCCAGCGCCCGGCCGTGGCCGTGGCCGCGCTGCTGGGCACCGACCGGGCCGCCCTGCCGGCCGTGAAGCCCCCCTACTTCTGGTCCGACCAGTACGGCACCCGCCTGCAGTTCTCCGGGGACGCCTCCCGCAGCGACCGCGTGGCCTACGAGCACGGCGGCCCGGACGAGGACTCCCTGCTGGCCGTCTACTACGCCGGAGACGACCCCGTGGCCGTGCTCGCCTGGAACCAGACCAAGATGTTCTGCCGCTGGCGCAAGACCCTCGAGAAGATCGCCGCCACCGCCGCACAGCCGGTCCTGGTCTGAGTTCCCGGCCGCGCCACCCCTGCCCTCTTCCTCACCCTGCCGTCCCTTCTCCGTCCTTCCACCACCGCACCCTTCGCACCGCCTGATTCCAAGGAGTTTCGAGTTGTCGACCAATGTTGTCTCGGAGAGTCTGATCTCCACCCTGCCCGGCTCCACCTACGTGGACGAGAACGTGTTCCGCGCCGAACAGGAACGCATCTTCGAGCAGATGTGGTTCTGCGCCGTGCGCGCAGCCGACCTCGACAAGCCCGGGGCCTACCGCACCGTGCAGATCGGCCGGGAATCCGTCATCATCACCCGCAACCGCAAGCACGGCATCCGCGCCTTCTACAACATCTGCCGCCACCGCGGCGTGAAACTGTGCATGGAGGAGACCGGCGAAGCCGGCCGCTCCTTCCAGTGCCCCTACCACGCCTGGACCTACGACTTCGACGGCAAGCTCATCGCCGCCCCCAACCTCACCAAGATGCCCGACATCGACCGCCAGGAATACGGCCTCGTCACCATCCCGGTGCGCGAGTACCTCGGCTACGTCTGGGTCTGCCTCGCCGACGACCCCCCCTCCTTCGAGGACGACGTCATGGGCGACATCCAGGACCGCCTCGGCGACACCCAGGCCATCGAGGGCTACGACATCGCCAACCTCTCCCTGGGCCGGCGCATCACCTACGACGTGAAGGCCAACTGGAAGCTCATCATCGAGAACTTCATGGAGTGCTACCACTGCGCCACCATCCACCCCGAACTCACCGAGGTCCTCCCCGAGTTCGCCGACGGCCTCGCCGCCCAGTACTTCGTCGGCCACGGCGCCGAGTTCGGCGACGACGTCCTGGGCTTCACCGTCGACGGCTCCGAAGGCCTGGACAAGCTCCCCGGCGTCGACGACGACCACGACCGCCGCTACTACGCCATCACCGTGCGCCCCACCGTGTTCGTCAACCTCGTCCCCGACCACGTCATCATCCACCGCATGTTCCCCATGGCCGCCGACCACACCATCGTGGAGTGCGACTGGCTCTACCTGCCCTCCGTGGTCGACTCCGGCAAGGACGTCTCCGCCTCCGTGGAACTCTTCCACCGCGTCAACCAACAGGACTTCGACGCCTGCGAACGCTGCCAACCCGCCATGAACTCCAAGATCTACGCCACCGGCGGCGTCCTCGTCCCCTCCGAACACCACATCGGCGCCTTCCACGACTGGATCACCGACACAATCGGCGACACCGTCCCCGCACAGTCCAGTCCCGCGAGCCAGGAGAAGGTCCAATGAGCGTCGACGACTCCCGCGTCGATCCGACGCCTGCCGACGGGGACGAGGCTCGGTCCGCGACGCCGCCCGTCGACGACACGACCATGCTGCACGAGGCGGAGGCCGAGGAGGCCGCGATCCTCGACGAGCTGAAGGTCGGTGTCGTCGAGCGGCGCAAGTCCTTCCGCACCGGCCTGGAGGGCCTCGACCGGACCATCTTCGTGGTCACCGGCGCGCTCGTGGTGGCCTTCGTGCTCTGGGGGTTCCTCGACACCGAGGGCCTGTCCACCGCCTCGACGGCGGCGCTGGGCTGGGTGCTGGAGAGCACGGGGTGGCTCTTCGTGCTCCTGGCCTCGCTGTTCGTGGTCTTCGTCCTCTGGCTGGCCGTCGGCCGGTTCGGCAACATCCCGCTGGGCCAGGACGGTGAGCGCCCGGAGTTCCGGACGGTCTCGTGGATCTCGATGATGTTCGCGTGCGGCATGGGCATCGGCCTGATGTTCTACGGCGTCGCCGAGCCGCTCTACCACTACATCGCCCCGCCGCCGGCCACGGCCGACGCGCAGACGGCCGAGGCCATCGAGGCGGCGATGGCCACGTCCCTGTTTCACTGGACGCTGCACCCGTGGGCGATGTACGCGGTGGTGGGCATCGCCATCGCCTACGGCACCTTCCGTCTGGGCCGCAAGAACCTGCTCTCCGAGGCGTTCGTCTCGATCTTCGGGCGCAAGGCCGTGGACGGCGTGGGCGGGAAGATCATCAACATGCTCGCCATCTTCGCGACCGTGTTCGGCACCGCCGCGTCGCTCGGCCTGGGTGCCCTGCAGATCGGCAGCGGTCTGCAGTTCAACGGCGTCGTCGCCGAGGTGACCACCCCGATGCTGGTGGCCGTCATCGCGGTGCTGACGTTCTGCTTCGTGGCCTCGGCCGTCTCCGGCATCGCCCGCGGCATCCAGTTCCTCTCGAACACCAACATGGTGCTGGCCCTCATCATGGCGGTCATCATCTTCGTGGTGGGCCCCAGCGTCTTCATCCTCAACCTCATCCCCTCCTCGATCGGCTCCTACGCGCAGATGCTGCCGGAGATGTCCGCCCGCACGGAGGCTCTGGGCGACGACGAGAGCATGCGCGAGTGGCTCTCCGGGTGGACCATCTTCTACTGGGCCTGGTGGGTCTCCTGGACCCCCTTCGTGGGCATGTTCGTCGCCCGGATCAGCCGGGGCCGGACCATCCGCCAGTTCGTGGTGGGAGTCCTCGTGGTGCCGTCGCTGGTGTCCCTGCTGTGGTTCGCCGTCTTCGGCGGCACGGCCATCGACATCCAGCGCCGGGCCGACGCCACGCCGGACCCGGAGGACGGGATCGCCACCGTCGTGGACGGGGCCCCGACCATCTCCTTCGACAGCGCCATCTACGACATGTTCACCGGCCTGGACCTGCCGCAGGCCGTCACCGTCGGCCTCGCCGTGCTGGCCATGGTGCTCACCGGGATCTTCTTCGTCACGGGTGCCGACTCGGCGTCCATCGTGACCGGCTCGCTCAGCTCCCGCGGCAGCCTGGAGCCATCCCGCCCCGTCGTCATCTTCTGGGGTGTGCTCATGGGCAGCGTCGCCGCGGTGATGCTCCTGGCCGGCGGCGACGATCCAGCCGCCGCCCTGGGCGGTCTGCAACGGATGACGATCGTCTCCGCCCTGCCGTTCATCCTGGTGATGTTCCTCCTGTGCTTCGCGCTGGCCCGCGACCTCCGCCAGGATCCGATGTGGCTGCGCAAGCGCCTGTCCGACTCCGTGATGAACCGCGCGGTGCGCAACGCCGTCGACGAGTACGGGCACCAGAAGTTCACCCTGGTCACCCGGGAGAGCACGGATCCGAACACGGCCGAGTTCCAGGCCGTGGACGCCACGGCCGCCGGTCAGCCGATCTACGCCCAGGAGAACGGACAGATCCGGAAGAAGGGGGCGACACGCCCGTGACGGGCGGTGCGGG
>NZ_JBISWJ010000003.1:0-74083 GCF_044462225.1 Kocuria kalidii
GATCTCCACGACGGAGCGCAGCACGGTGCCGGCCTTCATCTTGGCGAAGGCCTCCTCGACGTCGCCCAGACCGATGCGCTCGCTCACGAACCCGTCCAGGTCCAGCCGGCCCAGCCGGTACTGGTCCACCAGCATCGGGAAGTCCCTCGAGGGCAGGGTGTCCCCGTACCAGGCGGACCGGATGGACCCGCCGCGGCCGAAGACCTCGTCCAGCGGGATCTCCCAGGTGGTCCCCGGCGCCGGCACCCCGACCAGCACCATCCGCCCGGCCAGGTCACGGGCCTGGAAGGCCTGCCGGAAGGTCACGGCGATGCCCACCGCGTCGATCACGAGGTCGGCGCCGAAACCACCGGTGAGCGCACGGATCGCCTCGACGGGATCGGTCTCCTTGGAGTTGACCGTGTGGGTGGCCCCGAACCTCCGTGCGGTGGCCAGCTTCTCGTCGTCGAGGTCCACGGCCACGATCGTGGTCGCCCCGGCCAGGGCGGCCCCGGCGATCGCCGCCGCCCCGACCCCGCCGCAGCCGATCACGGCCACGGACTCCCCGCGCCGCACGGCCCCGGTGTTGAGCACGGCACCGATACCGGCCATCACCCCGCAGCCGAGCAGCCCGACGGCCGCGTACTGGTGGTCCTGCAGCTCACCCTCGATCTTGGTGCACTGCCCGGCCGCGACCAGGGTCTTCTCCGCGAACGACCCGATGCCCAGGGCCGGGGACAGCTCGGTGCCGTCCTCGAGCGTCATCTTCTGGGTGGCGTTGTGGGTGGCGAAGCAGTACCAGGGCTCGCCCCGGCGGCAGGCCCGGCACTCCCCGCACACCGCCCGCCAGTTCAGGATCACGTGATCGCCCACCGCGACCTCCGTGACACCCTCCCCGACGGCCGCGACGACGCCGGAGGACTCGTGACCCAGCAGGTAGGGGAAGTCGTCACCGACGCCGCCCTCGACGTAGTGGTGGTCCGTCTGGCACACCCCGCAGGTGAGCACGTCCACCAGCGCCTCCCCGGGCCCCGGATCCGGGACCAGGATCGTCTCCAGGGTGGCTGGTTCGTTCTTCGCCTTCACGACGACAGCTCTGACCTCGTGCATGGGGTGGGACCCTTTCTGCGGACGACATGACGGTTCCGTCGCGGAACACTGCCCCCAGTCTAGGGATGGACGCCGTGGCCGCGCGGGCCGGTGGCGCGGGGAGGAACGCCGCGGCGCCCTGCCGGGCGTCGCGTGCGGACCGCGCCCGGGAAGCTCCGCCCCCCGGCGGGCGGGGACCGCCTGCCCGGGCACGGTCACCCGGCCGCGAAACGCCGAAGCGGCGAATCCGTGGACGAGCGCCACGCATTCGCCGCTCGGGTCCCCGCCGAGCTCGAGGAGCTCCGCGGGGACGGTCCGCAGCCGGACCTGCCGGGGTTCAGGAGGCCGCCGAGGAGCCGCCCGTGCCGCCGGAGGCGCCGGTCCGGGCGCCGGCCCGGCCCCGGTCGTCGCCGTCGCCGGAGTCGTCGCCGGAGTCCTCGCCGGAGGAGTAGTCGAGGTGCTCGTGCTCGAGGCGCAGCTTGCGGCCCTGGTCGATGAGCTTCTCCTCCTTCTTCTCCTGCTTGTCGATCTGCCGGGTGTCCCGCGGCGGGAGCTGGATGGTCTCCTCGGCCTTGATGCCGCCCTGCAGCTGGCGCCCGCGCTCCACCTCGGCGTCGATCTCGGCGCCCAGCAGGAGCACGTTGTTCACGATCCACAGTCCCAGCAGCAGGATGATGACCGACCCGATGATGCCGTAGGCCGCGTTGTAGGACGAGAAGTTGACCACGTACCACGCGAACGCGGCCACGGCGATCGCCATCACGATCAGGGCCACGATCGAGCCCATGCTGATCCACTTGAACTTGGGCTGCTGGACGTTCGGGGTGAAGTAGTAGAGCACGGCGATGAGGATGACCGCGAGCAGCACCACGACGGGCCACTTGGCGATGCTCCACACGGTCACGGCCGTGGCGCCGAGCCCGATGAGGTCGCCTGCCGTCTGGGCGATGGGGCCCGAGAGCACGAGCGCCGCGATGATGACCACCACGATGATCACGAGTCCCAGGGTGACCAGGATGTTCATGGGTCGCAGCTTCCAGACGGGCCGCCCCTCCTCGACCTCGTAGATGCGGTTCATGGCCCGGCCGAACGCGCCGGTGTAGCCGGACGCGGTCCACAGCGCGCCGAGGAGACCGGTGACCAGGGCGAGCCCGGCGCCGGTGCTCGTGGTGAGGTTGCTGATGGGACCCTCGAGCAGGGTCACCAGCTCCGCCGGCGCGTAGTCGCTGAGGAAGTTCGTGATCGCCTGGGTCGTGGCCTGGCCCTGGCCGAACACGCCGAGCAGGGAGACGATGGCCAGCAGGGCGGGGAAGAGGGAGAGCACCGCGAAGTACGTCAGCGACGCGGCGAGATCGGTGCAGTCGTCCTTGGAGAACTCGGAGACCGCCCGCTTGCCGATGTAGCCCCACGACGGTTTGGAGAGGTCGGTGGGGCTGTCGGGCTTCCGGTCGCTCTCGGGATGCGGAGCGGTGCGTTCCTTGTCCCTGCTGTCCTGGGTCGTGTCCTGGGCCATGCTGCGTCCTTCGATGTCGGCCACCGGGCGCGGGCTCCGGCCGGCGGCGGGGCGTGTGGGGGAGGTCTCGTGCATCAGTGTACTGATGATCGCGTCGGTGGGCGACAATGGAGCGGGCGGGCCGCCGGTCCGCCGCACCGTCCCACCACACCTGGAGGCCACCCGTGCCCACCACCCGGCGCACCGTCTCCGCGGAGGTCGACTTCGCGTCAGAGACGGACCACCTCGCGGTGTTCTCCCTCGCGGCCGCCCGCACCGGCGGTCGCGGCCGGCCCGGCGAGCGCCTGACCCTGCGCGTCGACGGGGCCGAGGTCGAGCTCGAGGAGGCGGAGGACCGGCACGGCACCCGCCTGCACCTGGCCCGGGTGCCGGGCGGCACGCAGTGCACGGTGGCCTACGCGCTGGAGCTGGACGGCGACGCGGGCTCGCGGCCGCCGGCGGAGAGCGTCGACTTCGTCCGCTACACCCGCCCGAGCCGCTTCTGCCCGTTCGACGAGATGGCCGGCACCGCGGACGCCCTCTTCCCCGGTGCCCGGGGCGGCGGCTACGAGACGCTCCAGCGGGTGCGGGACTGGGTGCACGAGAGCCTGGACTACGTGGTGGGCTCGTCGACGGCGACCGACACCGCCGTGCACACCTTCCTCACGCGGCAGGGCGTCTGCCGGGACTACGCCCATCTGCTCATCACCCTGCTGCGGGCCCTCGGGGTGCCCGCACGGCTGGCGTCCGTCTACGCACCCGGGCTCTCGCCCATGGACTTCCACGCGGTGGTCGAGGCCTGGCACGACGGCGCCTGGTACGTCCTCGACGCCACCGGCCTCGCCCCGCGCTCGGAGTTCGTGCGCATCGCCACGGGCACGGACGCCTCCGAGACCGCGTTCATGACCACCCTCGAGGGGGAGATCACGCTGGGGGAGATGCGGGTGTCCGCGGAGTCCTCCGCGCCCCGGGACGAGGACCCCCGCGCCCGGGTCGTCCTCCCGCTGTAGGACGGCGCCGGCCGGGCGTTCGGCGGTGGTCCGTCACAGGTCGTTGACGGCCTCCCGCAGGCGGTCGGCGAGGCGGGTGAGGATGCGCAGCTCCTCCGGGTCCAGGCCCGCGGACATCAGCTCGTGCACGTGGAGCCGGAACTGCTCCGCGATCTGTGCCTGCATCACGCGTCCCTGGTCGGTCAGCCGGATCCGCAGCCCACGGAGGTCCTGCGGGTCCTGCCACCGGTGCACCAGTCCCTTGAGCTCGAGCCGCTCGAGCATCCTGCTCAGGCTGGACTGGGTGAGCAGCACGTACTCGTTGAGCTCGTTGAGGCGCATGCCGGACTCGTCCGAGCGGGACAGGTTGAACAGGACGTCGTACTCCCGGGCGGAGAGCTCCGCGAACTCGGGTTGGCGCTGGAGACGCCGCATGACCGTCACCTGGGCCCTGAAGAGGGCCTCCCAGGCGTCGGCGCTGTTCTGCACTCGATCTGTTTCTCTGCGGGTCACGGGTTAATGCTACGACTCGGTTACAACGGCGCATCAGGCCCCGGTGTCCCCCCTTTCGGGGGGTGCGTCGTGCGGGCCCCGGGCGTGCCGGCCGCCGTGCCCCCGGCGAACCCGTCGTGACCTGCGCCGACGGCTCCGGCCGGCCGGCACGGACGGAGCCGGGCCGGGTGCGTGTGCCGGTATTTCCCGAAGCAAACGTCCACGAAAGAGCGCACGCAGGTCGTCGATGCGTCCCGCTCATGGCACCTCAGGCGTGCGGCGCCGCGGCGGCCAGGGCCGTGATCCGCTGCTCCCGGCGATGGTACCGCTCCTCCTTGCGCGCCTCCACGAGCCGGTACAGGACCGGTACGAGCACGAGGGTGAGCAGGGTGGAGGAGATCAGTCCGCCGATCACGACCACCGCCAGCGGCTGGGAGATGAAGCTGCCCTGGCCCGTGATCCCGAGCGCCATGGGTGTCATCGCCAGGATGGTCGCCAGAGCCGTCATCACGATGGGACGCAGCCGGCGGGCCGCGCCCTTCTCGATGGCCTCCTCCAGCGCCATCCCGTGCTCCCGGCGCCGGTACTGGTTGATGAGATCGATCAGCACGACCGCGTTGGTCACCACGATGCCCACGAGCATCAGCACGCCCACGAGCGACGCGAGGCCCAGCGGGACCCCGGAGGCCAGGAGCGCGAGCACCGCGCCCGTGGCCGCGAAGGGGATCGACACCAGCAGGATCAGCGGCTGGACGAGGGACTTGAAGGTCGCCACGAGCACCACGTAGACGATCGCGATCGCGGCGAGCACGGCGAGCCCCAGCTGGCGGAACGTGGTCTCCTGCTCCGTGGCGGCCCCGCCCAGCTCGGCCGAGGCCCCCTGCGGCAGGTCCAGTCCGGCGAGGGCCTCGCGGACCTCGGTGCTGGTGGCCCCGAGGTCGTCGCCCCCCGGGGTGACGGCCACCGTGGCGGTGCGCTGGTCGTTGCTCGACGTGATGGTCTCGACCGTGAGGGCCTCCTCCACCTCGGCCAGTTCGTCCAGCCGGACCGTTCCGCCCGCGGTCGGCACCGGCAGGGCGCGCAGCGCCTCGACGTCCTCGACGGCGCGGCCCTCGCCGATGGTCACGGCCACCGAGTCGGCGTCCAGGTCGATCGACCCGGCGGGGAGGGGGTTGACGGTGCCGGCGAGGGCACCCGTGACCTGCTCCTCGCTCAGGCCGCGCCCGGCGGCGGCCGCACGGTCGACCGTGACCACGACCGTGGGCTGCGTCGCGGCCAGGTTGCTCGTGACCTGGCCGGCGGAGCCGAGCTCCCGCATCGCGTCCACCACGGCTGCGTCGGCCTCCGCGAGCGTCTCCTGGTCCGGTGCGGAGACGGAGATCTCGACGTCGTTGCTCGTGAAGCCCTGGGCGCCCTGCACCGTGAACTCCCCGGCGCCGTCCAGCCGGTCCAGGCGCTCGCCCACGGTGCGGCGCAGCTGCTCCTGGTCGACCGCGGCGTCGGTCGTCACGGAGAACGTGGCGCTGTTGGTGCCGCTGCCCGGGAGGAAGGCGGAGAAGCCGCCGCCGGGACCCATGGTGACCTGCACGTCCTCGATCCCCTCGGTCGTGGAGAGCACCTCCTCGACCCGTTCCGCCTGGTCGGAGGTCACCGCCAGCGCCGTGCCGGCCGGGAGGTCCTGCTCGACGGTCATCGTGTTCTGCCCCGTGTCGCCGAGCAGGTTGGTCGGCAGCACGGGCAGCAGGGCGGCGGTCCCGCCCAGGACCAGGACGCTCACGCCGAGGGTGGCCCAGGGGTGGCGCTGGGTGCCGCGCAGGACCGGGAGGTATCCCCGGGCCAGTCGCGTCGGCGCCTCGGCCGTGGTGCCGGACCAGGGGGCGCGCCGGCCCGTCGCGGCAGGTCGGTGCCGGCGGGACAGCCGGGGGTCCCGCAGGAACCAGTAGGCCAGGACGGGCACGATGGTCAGGGACACGACGAGCGAGGACAGCAGGGCGATGGTCGTGGTCAGCGCGAAGGGGCGGAACAGCTCGCCCGTCACGTCGCCCACGAACGCGATGGGCACGAACACCGCGACCGTGATGAGGGTGGAGGCCGTGATGGCGCCCGCGACCTCGCGCACGGCCGTGAGGATGGCCCGGGTCTTGGCGCCGGCGGGATCGGTGCTCAGGTCGACCGTCCCGTAGTGGCGCTTGATGTTCTCGATCACGACGATCGAGTCGTCGACCACGCGTCCCACGGACAGGGTGATCGCCGCCAGGGTCAGGAGGTTCAGGGAGTAGCCGAGGGCGTTGATCCCGATGAACGTGGCGAGCAGGGACAGCGGGATGGAGATGGCGGTGACCAGCGTCGAGCGCAGCGAGGCGAGGAACACCAGGATGACGAGCACCGCGAACGCGAGTCCGAGGAGGCCCTCGACCGTGAGGTCCTCGATCGACTGCTCGATGTAGGGGGCCTGGTCGAAGACCACCGTGATCCGGGCGCCGTTGCCCAGGTCCTCCTCGAGCGCGGGGATCATGTCCTCGACGGCCTGGGAGATCCCCACGGTGTCCCCGTCCGGGGTCTTGGTCACGGACAGGGCGAGGGTCGGCTCCCCGTTGGTGCGGGTGATCGACGTCTGCTCCTGCTCGTCGAGCTCCACCGTGGCCACCGCCCCGACGGTGGCGGCCTCGGCCCCGTCGGGTGCGTCCTCCGGGAGGGGCAGCGGGACGTTCTCCACCGCCTCGAGGGAGTCCAGGGGTGAACCGGCCTGGACGGGAAGGGTCGTGGCCCCGTCGTCGACGGTGCCGACCGGCACCAGACCGCCGCTCTCCTCCAGGGCGGTGCGGATGTCGGCGGGCGTGGCCCCGGCCCGGGCGAGCTCGGCCGGGTCCGGCAGCACCGAGACGACCTGCTCCGGGCCGCCGCTGACCTCGGCGGAGCGGACCCCGTCGATCTTCTGCAGGTCCGGGACCGTCAGCCGTTCCAGGTCCGCCGCGAGCGGGCTGAGCTCCTCGTCCGAGGACACGGCCAGGAAGACGATGGGGATGTCCGCCACGGAGCCGGCGAACGCGGCCGGCTCGACGTCGTCGGGCAGCTGCGTGCGGACGTTGGAGATCGCCCGCTCCACCTGGTTGCGGGCCCGGTCCAGGTCGGTGCCGTACTCGAAGCCGAGCTGGATGCTGGACAGCCCGCTGCGCGACGTCGAGGTCGAGCTCTCGAGTCCCTCCACGATGTTGAGCGCCTGCTCCAGGGGCCTGCCCACCTGCTCGTCGACGACCTCCGCGGAGGCGCCCGGCATCGCCGAGACCACGCTGATGGCGGGGATCTCCAGGGACGGGATGAGCTCCTGCTTCATCGAGCGCATGCTGAGCACCCCGAAGAGGGCGACGAACAGGGTGATGAGCACGATCAGGGCGCGGTTGGCCATCGAGGCGCGGGCAAGGGGAAACACTCGTGCTCCTAGGGGAGGGGAGGGCGATGGCGCGCCGGCCGGGGCCGGGGCGGACCGTGCCCAGCGTACCGCCGCCGACCGACAGGTCGCCGGGTCCCGACGACCGGGCGGCCGGGACGGCCGCCGCGGGTCCGGGCCGGGCCCACGGTGCCGGGCGGACGACGACGGGGCCCCGGACCGGTCGGTCCGGGGCCCCGTCGGGCGGGCACCGGGTCAGTTGATGCCGAGCACCTGGGCGGTGTGCCCCATGACCTCGTCCGCGAGCTGCGGGTTGTCGTTGAGCTTCACGCCGTAGGAGGGAATGAGCTCCTTGAGCCGCGGCTCCCACTCCGACATCCGCGCCGGGAAGGACTTCGCCAGCAGGTTGAGCATGATGGGCACGGCGGTGGAGGCACCGGGGGAGGCTCCCAGCAGCCCGGCGATGGAGCCGTCCGCCGCGGTGATGAGCTCGGTGCCGAACTGCAGCACACCGCCCTTCTCCCGGTCCCGCTTCATGACCTGCACGCGCTGGCCGGCCTCGATGAGCTCCCACCGCGAGCCGTCGGCGGTGGGGTAGAACTGCTGCAGCGCCTCGACCCGCTGCCCCTTGGACTTGGCCAGCTCGCTGAGCAGGTACTTCACCAGGTCCAGGTTGGCCAGGCCCGCGCGGGTCATCGGGTAGAGGTTGTGCGGGCGGACGGACAGGGGCAGGTCCAGGTAGGAGCCCTGCTTCAGGAAGTTCGGCTTGAACCCGCCGAAGGGGCCGAACAGCAGGGCGCGCCGCCCGTGCTCGTAGCGGGTGTCCAGGTGCGGGACGGACATGGGCGGAGCGCCGACGGACGCCTGGCCGTAGACCTTGGCGTTGTGGTGGACCGCCACGTCCTGGTCGGTGTTGCGCAGCCACAGGCCGGAGACCGGGAAGCCGCCGAAGCCCTTGGCCTCGCGGATGCCGGACTTCTGCAGCAGGGGCAGGGCGCCGCCGCCGGCGCCCACGAACACGAACTTCGCGCGGATGAGCCGGTGGCCCTCGGTGTTGAGCCGGTTCTTGACCTCGGCCACCCAGCTGCCGTCGCTCTGGCGGTCGAGGTCGACCACCTGCTGGCCGTAGCGCACCTCGCCGCCCCGGGACCGCAGGTGCGCGACCTGCTGCCGGGTCAGCTCCCCGAAGTCGACGTCGGTGCCCTCGGGGGACCAGGACGCCGCGACGCGTCCCGCGCCGCGGCCGTGCATGGTCAGCGGCGCCCACTCGGCGATCTTCTCGCGGTCCTCGGTGTACTCCATGCGCTCGAAGAGCTTGTTCGGCCGGAGGGCCTCCCAGCGGCGGCGCAGGTAGTCGCTGTGCGCGTCGCCGAACACGAGGGACATGTGGGGCACGGGGTTGATGAAGGTGCCGGCCTCCTGCAGCTTGCCCTCGGACACGAGGGAGGCCCAGAACTGGCGGGAGAGCTGGAACTGCTCGTTGATGCCCAGCGACTTCTCCGCGCTCACGGAGCCGTCGGCGGCCTGCGGCGCGTAGTTGAGCTCGCAGAGCGCGGAGTGACCCGTGCCCGCGTTGTTCCAGACGTGGGAGCTCTCCGCACCCACCTGGTCCAGACGCTCCAGCATCGTGATGTCCCACTGCGGCTCGAGCTCCTTCAGGAACACACCGAGGGTCGCGCTCATGATGCCGCCGCCGATCAGCAGGACGTCGGTCGATTCCGTTGTCTGAGGTGATGTCACAGTCGATGCTCCCGTTGAACGCCCGGCGCTGCGCCGGTGAGTGGTCGGGTTCAGACTATCGCCAGGCCCGGACGATCCCCGAATGCGGGCGGGGGCGCGTCGGTGCTCACTCCGCGGCGTCGAGGCGCACCCGGTTGAACTCCTCGTGACCCGTGGAGCTCAGGGGGAAGGAGGTCACCGAACCGTCGACGGCGACCGCCGAGATCGGGTGCGCCAGCGGCACGGCGGGGAGCAGGCGGGAGACGCGGTCGTTGATCGACGCGTACGCGCTCGAGCGGTCCTCGCCGTCGGGCAGGGCCGCGGCACGGTTGACGGCGCCGGTCAGTGCGGCGGCGTCCACCCCGAACTCGTCGTCGGGCCCGCCGAACAGGGCGGCCATGAAGTAGTCGGGGTCGCGGTAGCCGCCGTTGAAGCCGAGCAGGTGCAGGGCGTGGTCGCCCCCGGGCTCCAGCACCTGTGCCACGTACCCGTCCGACCAGTCGATCGGGACGGGCTCGATCACGAACCCCGCCCGCACGAGCTGGGCCGCGATGTCGGCGTAGATCTTCGCCGGCTCCTGCATGTAGGTGCGCGACGTGTTGCGGGGGTAGTAGAACCGCAGGGGCTCGCCGTCGTAGGACGAGGCCGCGAGCAGCTCCTGCGCCCGCTGCGGATCGTAGGACGGCACCTGGAGGTCGGTCCCGTCCATCGCGAAGCGGGCCGGCAGGAACTGGTTCGCCACCCGGGTGCCGTCGGGGTAGTGCTCGCGCACGATGGCACCGCGGTCCACGGCGGCGGCGATCGCCGCCCGCACGTCGGGGTCGTCGAGGGGGGCCACGTCCTGGTTGATGCCGAGGTAGGACACGGAGTAGGGGTCGCGCTGGAGCACCTGGACGCCCTCCCGGGCCAGCGGGGCGAAGGAGTCCAGGCCCACCTGGTCGTAGCCGTCCACCTGACCGAGGCGCAGGGCCACGTAGCGCAGCTCGGGCTCGGCGATCGTGCGGAACTCGAGGGTGCCGATGTCCCCGAGCTCGCCCCAGTAGTCCGGGTTCGCGTCGAGCACCACGTTGGTGCCGTCGCCCGAGGCGTAGCGGAAGGGCCCGGTGCCCACGGGGTGCCTCTCGTGCGTGCCGGCCGCGAGGGCCGTGGGGGACGCGATCCCGAACGAGGGTTGCGTCAGTGCCCGGAGCAGCGGGGTGTGCTCCGCGGTCAGCGAGAGCGCCACGGAGGAGTCCGATTCCACGGTGCAGCCCGCGTACAGGGGGTCGGCGCGGGGGGTCCCGGTGCGGAACACGGTGGCGAACGGGGTCCGCGTCCCGTCGGCGGCCAGGGACTCCCACCGCTCGAAGTTCGCGCACACCGCGGCCGCGTCCAGCTCGGTGCCGTCGTGGAAGCGCACGCCCTCGCGGAGGTCGAAGGTGTACGTGAGCCCGTCCCCGGAGCGCTCCCACGACGTCGCCAGGGCCGGCGCCGGCGCACCCGTCGACGGGTCGGCGGAGACGAGTCCCTCGAGCACCTGGGCACCGATCCGGGAGGTCTCCAGGATGTTGACGGCGGCCGGGTCCAGGGTGGGCGCGGCGGCCGCGTTGGCGAAGACGAACGTCGCCTCCGGGACCGGCCTGCCGGTGGCGCCACGGGGCGAGTCGTCCCCGGCGGGGGAGCACGCGCCGAGGGTCACGAGCCCGGCGGCGAGCGCGAGCGAGACCGCGGTGCGGGGGATTCGCCTGGGCGCCATGGGTCCTTCGCTGCCTCGCCGGGTCGGTCGCCGGTCTCGTCGGGGGCGGGTCCGGGTCCGTGCCCGGGTCCGTCGGGTGCGCGAGGCGGGACTCGAACCCGCACGCCGGTCAGGGCACAGGAACCTAAATCCTGCGTGTCTGCCAGTTCCACCACTCGCGCCGAGGGGCCCCTCCGGGCCCCTCGACCATCCTAGCCTCAGCCCTCCAGACCGAGGTCGCGGCGCAGCTTCGCCACGTGGCCCGTGGCGCGCACGTTGTACTGGGCCAGTTCCACCTCGCCGTCGGGTCCCACCACGACGGTGGAGCGCACCAGACCCTCGTAGGTCTTCCCGTAGTTCTTCTTCTCGCCCCAGGCCCCGTAGGCCTCGGCGACCCGGTGGTCGGGGTCGGAGAGCAGGGGGAAGTCCAGTGACTCCGCCTCGGCGAACCTCGCCAGCGCCTCCGGGCCGTCCGGGGAGATGCCGACGACGGCGAACCCGTCCGCGGCGAAGCGCGCCAGGCTGTCCCGGAAGTCGCACGCCTGCGTGGTGCACCCGGGGGTGGATGCCTTCGGGTAGAAGTACACGACCACCCGCTGCCCGCGGTGGTCGGAGAGCGAGACGGTCCGCCCCGTCGCGTCGGACAGGGTGAAGTCGGGGGCCTGCCGGCCCGGTTCGAGACGTGCTGCCATGGGAAGTGCTCCTCCGTGCTGTCGGTCGTCGTGCGGGTCGTCGTGCCGGTCGTGCTGCCGGTCCTGGTGCCGGGGCCGCGGGGTGGCCCGGACCACGAACCCTACCGGCGCCCGCCCCGGACGCACCGGGGTTCCCCGGGGAACGGGGCGCCCGGCGTCCGTTCACGCGCAGAGAAATGCTCATAAGTTTGCTTACCATGATGCTGTATTCCGTGTGACGGGTCGGTAGACTGCTTTTCATGCCTTTCACCACTCAATGGCCGACCAACCGATTGCTCTCGACCGCGGCCCGGCTCGTGGAGCACGCGTGGAACGAGCGCCTGGCCACGCTCGGTGTGACCCACGCGGGCGTCATGGCCCTGGACGTGCTGCAGACGGCGGGGAGCATGACCCAGGCCCAGCTGGCGCACCGGGTCCGGGTGCAGGCCCAGACGATGGGCAAGACGCTGCACCGGCTCGAGCTGCACGGCCACGTCACCCGGTCCAAGAACGTCCGCGACCGCCGCAGCCACCTCGTGTCCATCACCCCGGAGGGCCGGCGCATCCTCGAGGCCGCCACCCAGCTCGAGGACGAGCTGGTGGACCACGGGCTGCTCACGGACGAGGAGCTGCGCCGCACCCTCGCCGACATCATCACCACGCTCGGCGGCGCCCGCTGGAAGCTGCGGGTCCAGTCGGACGGGACCGTCACCGACGCCGGGTCCGCCGATGCGACCACGGCCGAGGAGTCGCGCGAGATCGCCGAGGCCGGGGCGAAGGAGGACACCACCTCGCCCTGACCCTTCCCGAGCGGGCGCACGGCTCCGGCCCCCGTGGGCCGGGACAGGTCACCACGGGGCCGTGGGCCCCGCGGAAAGGCACGCGGGTGTGCTCACCGCACCGCGATCTGCAGGAGGACGTCCGGGGTCCGGCGGCGGTCCCGGGCCGTGCGTTCCCGGGAGACGGTGCCGCCGGCTCCGCACGGCCCGGCGCACACGAAGAAGGGACCCCACCGCGATGCTCTTGCGGTGGGGTCCCTCTCTGTGGTGCGCCCCCTCGGACTCGAACCGAGAACCCATTGATTAAGAGTCAATTGCTCTGCCAATTGAGCTAGGGGCGCTGGTGGTGCGGCCAGAACGCTAGCACGACCGCGGCCCGGAAGCCGAATCGCGCCGACCGGCTTCCGCCGGGTCCCGCCTCGCAACGAGAAAGTACTCTACCACCTCGGCCCGCCTTGTCCATTCCACCGCCGCCGGGCCCCGACGGCGGTGGAATGGACGGCAGCGGCACGAGGGGGTCCGGCGCCGCGCCGGGAGCCGGCCCCCGGGCCGACGGCCCCGGGGTCGACACCCCGGCGGACGGCTCCTGCGGACCGACGACGTGCGCTGTCTCACATCGTGGGACGCACCGTCCGGAGATTGACACACCTCCGCGGGCGGCAGAGCATGGGACCATGCAACTCAGCCACGGTGTCGTCCAGCTCACGGTACGCGTCCTCGTCGGACGCGGGGCCTGAGCCGACGACCGGTCGAGCGCACGGGCCCTGTCGCACCACCCGGTGCAGCGAGGGCCTTTTTTCTTGCCCGGCGCCACCGGGGACGCGTTCCCGGGGCCGGACCAGAACCATCGACACCAGAAGGACAGTGACATGAGCAAGGGACAGCCGATCAGCCCGGCGCTGATGGCCACCAAGCGGGTCGAGACCGCCGCCGACCACCGGCCTGCCGGGGCCCGGGAGCACGTCGTCCCTGCCGCCCCGGCCGTCCACGGCCCCGGCAACACCGTGCCGCCCATGCAGATGACCGGCTCCCAGGCCGTGATCCGGGCGCTGGAGGAGCTCGGGGTGACCGACGTCTTCGGTCTGCCCGGTGGTGCGATCCTGCCGACCTACGACCCGCTGATGGACACGGACAAGATCAACCACATCCTGGTCCGCCACGAGCAGGGCGCCGGGCACGCCGCCGAGGGCTACGCCCTGGCCTCCGGGCGGGTGGGGGTCTGCATCGCGACCTCGGGGCCCGGGGCGACCAACCTCGTCACGGCCCTCGCCGACGCGCACATGGACTCCATCCCCATGGTCGCGATCACCGGCCAGGTGTCGTCGAAGGTCATCGGCTCCGACGCGTTCCAGGAGGCCGACATCGTGGGGATGACGATGCCGGTCACCAAGCACTCCTACCTCGTGACGCAGGCCGAGGACATCCCGCGCGTGCTGGCGGAGGCCTTCCACCTCGCCTCGACCGGCCGGCACGGGCCCGTGCTCGTGGACATCGCCAAGGACGCCCAGCAGGACACCATGACGTTCTCCTGGCCGCCCCGGATGGACCTGCCGGGGTACCGGCCCGTGACCCGCGGGCACGCCAAGCAGATCCGGGAGGCCGCCAGGCTCATCGCGGCGGCCCAGCGTCCCGTGCTGTACGTGGGCGGCGGGACGGTGCGCGCCGACGCGGCCGCCGAGCTCATGGAGCTCGCCGAGCTGACCGGTGCGCCCGTGGTGACCACGCTGACCGCCCGGGGCGTGTTCCCCGACTCCCACGCGCAGAACCTCGGGATGCCCGGCATGCACGGCACCGTCCCGGCGGTCTACTCGATGCAGCAGGCGGACCTGCTGGTGACCCTCGGCGCGCGCTTCGACGACCGCGTCACCGGCCACCTCGAGACCTTCGCCCCCACGGCCGGCGTCATCCACGCGGACATCGACCCCGCCGAGATCTCCAAGAACCGCACCGCCGACGTCCCGATCGTGGGCGACGTGAAGGAGATCATCCCCGACCTCGTGGCCGCGGTGCGCCAGCAGTTCGAGCGCAGCGGCGAGCCGGACCTCGCCCCGTGGTGGACCACGCTGAGCAGCCTGCAGGCCACCTACCCGCTCGGCTACCCGAAGCCCGCGGACGGCCTCGGCTCCCCGCAGCACGTCATCGAGCGGATCTCCGCCCTCACCGGCCCCGAGGCCGTCTACGTCTCCGGAGTGGGCCAGCACCAGATGTGGAGCTCGCACTTCGTGCAGTACGAACGGCCCCGCCAGTGGCTGAACTCGGCCGGGCTGGGGACCATGGGCTTCGCCGTGCCGGCCGCGATGGGGGCGAAGGTCTCCCAGCCCGACCGCACGGTGTGGGCGATCGACGGCGACGGCTGCTTCCAGATGACCAACCAGGAGCTGGCCACCTGCACGATCAACAAGATCCCGATCAAGGTGGCGGTGATCAACAACTCCTCGCTGGGCATGGTGCGGCAGTGGCAGACCCTGTTCTACGACGGCCGGTACTCCAACACCGATCTGAACACGGGCCACGACAGCATCATGGTGCCGGACTTCGTCAAGCTCGCCGACGCCTACGGGTGCGCCGCCCTGCGCTGCACCCGCGACGAGGACGTGGACGACGTCATCCGCCAGGCCCTCGAGATCAACGACCGCCCCGTGGTGATCGACTTCGTGGTCTCCGCCGACGCGATGGTGTGGCCGATGGTGCCCTCCGGCGTGTCCAACGACCAGATCCAGATCGCCCGCAACATGACCCCCGAGTGGGACGAGGAGGACTGACCATGAGCCGACACACCCTCTCCGTGCTCGTCGAGGACAAGCCGGGCGTGCTGACCCGCGTGGCCGGGCTGTTCGCCCGCCGGGCCTTCAACATCGACTCGCTCGCCGTGGGCCCCACGGAGCTCGACGGCATCTCCCGGATCACCGTGGTCGTGGACGCCGAGGGCGAGCTGCTCGAGCAGGTGACGAAGCAGCTGAACAAGCTGATCAACGTGATCAAGATCGTCGAGCTCGCCCCCGAGTCGTCGGTGCAGCGCGACCACATCATGGTCAAGGTGCGCGCCGACGCCGCGACCCGTCTGCAGGTCACCCAAGCCGCGGACCTGTTCCGTGCCACCGTTGTCGACGTCTCCACCGAGTCGCTCGTCATCGAGGCCACCGGCGCCCCGGAGAAGCTCCGGGCGCTGCTCGACATCCTGGAGCCCTTCGGCGTCCGGGAGATCGTCCGGGCCGGTACGCTGGCCCTCGGACGTGGACCCAAGTCGATGAGCGACCGGGCCCTGCGGCACTGACGCCCCCGGGCGGGGGTGCCCGCGGGCACCGTCCTCCGTCACACCCCAACCACCTCGCGGCGGTCCTGCCGTCGCGACCACCCATGCTTCAAGGAGACAACCCCATGGCAGAGATCTTCTACGACGACGACGCCGACCTGTCGATCATCCAGGACCGTTCCGTCGCCGTCATCGGCTACGGCTCCCAGGGCCACGCCCACGCGCTGAACCTGCGCGACTCCGGCGTGGACGTCCGGATCGGCCTGGCGGAGGGCTCGCGGTCCCGCGCCAAGGCCGAGGCCGAGGGGCTGCGCGTGCTCACGGTCGCGGAGGCCGTCGAGGAGGCCGACGTCATCATGATCCTCACCCCGGACCAGGTGCAGCGCCACGTCTACGCCGAGTCGATCGCCCCGAACCTGGAGCAGGGCGACGCCCTGTTCTTCGCCCACGGCTTCAACATCCGCTTCGGCTACATCGAGGCCCCCGAGGGCGTCGACGTCGTCATGGTCGCCCCCAAGGGCCCGGGCCACACCGTGCGCCGCGAGTTCGAGGCCGGCCGCGCCGTGCCCGCCCTCGTGGCCGTGGAGAAGGACGCCTCCGGCAAGGCCCTCGAGCTGGGCCTGTCCTACGCCAAGGGCATCGGCGGCACCCGGGCGGGCGTGATCAGGACCACGTTCACCGAGGAGACCGAGTCGGACCTCTTCGGCGAGCAGGCGGTCCTGTGCGGCGGCATGTCGCACCTGGTCCAGTACGGCTTCGAGACCCTGACCGAGGCCGGCTACCAGCCGGAGATCGCCTACTTCGAGGTCCTGCACGAGCTGAAGCTCATCGTGGACCTCATGGTGGAGGGCGGCATCGCCAAGCAGCGCTGGTCGATCTCGGACACCGCCGAGTACGGCGACTACGTCTCCGGGCCCCGCGTGATCAGCCCGGCGGTCAAGGAGAACATGAAGGCCGTGCTCGCCGACATCCAGGACGGCACCTTCGCCAAGCGCTTCATCGAGGACCAGGACCAGGGCGGCCCCGAGTTCACGAAGCTGCGCGAGAAGGAGGAGACCCACCCGATCGAGGTCACCGGCCGCGAGCTGCGCAAGCTCTTCGCGTGGACCTCCCCGGACGCCGACTACGTGGAGGGCACCGCCGCCCGCTGATCCGCCCGTCCGCAGCACGGCGCCGCGCCACCTCCCGCACGGAGGCGGCGCGGCGCCGTCGTGCCGACCCGCGTCAGCCCTGCCGGAGCGCCGGGACGCCCTCGGAGGGCTGGACGACGACGAAGCCCGGGCCGGAGAAGGCGAGCTGGAACGACTCGCCGGAGCCGCCGCGCAGCAGCGAGCCCATCGACAGGTCGTTCTGGATCCCCGGCACGAGGTTCGCCGACCACGCGACCGCCGCCTGCGGGTCCACGAACGTGGGCTGGGCGGAGCAGTCGAGGATCATGGGCGGCCCGTCCGAGCACAGCGCGAGCACGCCGTGGCCGGAGAGCTCGAGGTTGAACAGCCCGCCGGCCATGAGCCCCGCCCCGCCCACCCGGCGGATGTCCCACGCCAGGGTGTCGTCGAAGGCCAGCAGCGACGCGCTGCTGACGGTCATGGCCTCGCCCTCGAGCAGGACGGTGAACACGTGGCGCGCCTGCCGGGCGAAGAACACCTCTCCCTCGCCCGAGACACGCATCATGGGCGCGTCCTCGTTCGTGAGCACCTTCTTCATCAGCTTCCCGATGGAGCCGGACCCCTCGTGCCGGAAGGCCATCCGGCCCTGGTAGGCGACCATGGCGCCCTTGGTGGCCACGACGTCGGGGCCCAGGCCCACCCGCAGCATCCGGCCCGACTGCGCGGTCCAACGCTCCTGGCTCTGGCGTTCGAAGTTGTCCTGGGCGAAGAGTTCGCTGCGCACGGTGGCCTCCTGGAAATCCGGTGCTCGCTGTCCGCCCCATGGTGGCACCGATGCTCCGGGACCCGCGAGACCACCGTGGTCGGTAGAGTGGAGGCCGTGACTTCCTCCGACCGCACCCCGTACTACATCACCACGGCCATCGCCTACCCCAACGGCACCCCGCACATCGGGCACGCCTACGAGGTCATCGCGACCGACGTCATGGCCCGGTTCAAGCGGCTGGACGGCTACGACGTCCGCTTCCTGACCGGCACCGACGAGCACGGCCAGAAGATGCAGCAGACCGCGGAGAAGGAGGGCCTCACCGCCCGGGAGCTCGCGGACCGCAACGCGGCGCGCTTCCGGGACATGGACGACGCCCTGAACATCTCCTACGACCGCTTCATCCGCACCACGGACGCCGACCACTACGCGGCGTCGGCGGCCATCTGGCGGCGGATGGAGGAGGCCGGGGACATCTACCTCGGCAAGTACGCCGGCTGGTACTCCGTGCGCGACGAGGCGTTCTACGGCGAGGACGAGACCGAGGTCCGCGCGGACGGCGTGCGGTGCTCGACGGGCACCGGCACCGAGGTCACCTGGACCGAGGAGGAGTCCTACTTCTTCCGCCTGTCCGCCTACCAGGACCGGCTGCTGGCCCTCTACGAGCAGGAGGGGTTCGTCTTCCCCGAGACCCGCCGCAACGAGGTCGCCTCCTTCGTGCGCTCGGGCCTGGAGGACCTCTCGATCTCCCGCACCACCTTCGACTGGGGCGTGCCCGTGCCCGGGAACCCGGACCACGTGATGTACGTGTGGGTGGACGCCCTCACCAACTACCTCACGGGCGTGGGCTTCCCCGACACCGGCTCCGGGACGTTCCGGCGGTACTGGCCGGCCGACGCCCACGTGATCGGCAAGGACATCGCCCGGTTCCACGCCGTGTACTGGCCGGCGTTCCTGCTGTCCGCCGGGCTGCCCCTGCCCCGACGCGTCTTCGCCCACGGGTTCCTGTTCAACCAGGGCGAGAAGATGTCCAAGTCCGTGGGCAACGTCATCGACCCGCACGCCCTCGTCGCCGAGTACGGTCTCGACCCGCTGCGCTTCTTCCTGCTGCGCGAGGTGCCGTTCGGCCAGGACGGCAGCTACTCGCACGACGGGATCAAGAACCGCATCAACTCCGACCTCGCCAACGACCTGGGCAACCTCGCGCAGCGCTCGCTGTCCATGGTCGCCAAGAACTGCGAGGGCCGGGTCCCCGCGCCGGGGGAGCTCACCCCCGAGGACCGCGCCATGCTCGCCGCCGCGGCCGGGCTCTATGAGCCGGTGCGCGCGGAGTTCGACGAGCAGCAGTTCCACCGGGCGCTCGAACGGATCTGGCGGGTGGTCGCCGAGGCCAACCGGTACTTCACCGCCATGGAGCCCTGGAAGCTGCGCAAGTCCGACGTCGCGCGGATGGCCACCGTGCTCTGGGTGACGCTCGAAGTGGTGCGCGTGGTCGGCGTGCTCGTGCAGCCGGTGATGCCGGACGCCGCCGCGAAGCTCCTCGACGGGCTCGGCCAGGCCGAGGGCGAGGCCCGCCTGTTCACCGCCCTGGACACCCCCCTGGTCCCCGGGACCGGGCTGCCCCGGCCCGCACCGGTGTTCCCCCGCTACGAGGAGCCGGCGGCGCTGCAGGCCTGAGCCCCCGGGCTCCGTCCGGGATGTGAGACGACCGTCCGATCCGTGGTCGGAAACGGGACGGCACTCCTATCCTGGCGGCATGACCCAGTCGACGTCCGCAGCAGCCCCCGCCCACCTGAAGATCGCCGTCGTCCCCGGTGACGGCATCGGCCCCGAGGTCGTGGCCGAGGCGGAGAAGGTCCTCGACGCCGTGACCTCCGCGGCCGGCGTCACCGTGGAGAAGAAGGAGTTCGGCCTCGGCGCGCAGCACTGGCTGGCGACGGGAGAGACCCTCACCGAGCAGACGCTCGCGGAGCTGCGTGCGTACGACGCGATCCTCTTCGGCGCGGTCGGGGCCGCCCCGGGCGACCGGCGCGTGCCCTCGGGCATCCTGGAGCGCGACATCCTGCTGAAGCTGCGCTTCAGCCTCGACCACTACGTCAACCTCCGTCCCTCCCGGCTGTACCCGGGCACCACCAGTCCGCTCGCGGCGCCGGGGGACATCGACTTCGTGGTGGTGCGCGAGGGCACCGAGGGCCCCTACGCCGGCAACGGGGGCGTGCTGCGGGCCGGCACCGACGCCGAGATCGCCACGGAGGTCTCGCTCAACACCGCCCACGGCGTGCGCCGGCTCGTGCGCTACGCGTTCGAGCTCGCCGCCGGCCGGGAGCGCAAGAAGCTGACGCTGGTGCACAAGCACAACGTGCTCGTCAACGCCGGCCGGCTCTACGCACGCCTCGTCGACGAGATCGGCGCCGAGTTCCCCGGTGTCGCCGTGGACTACCTGCACGTGGACGCCGCCACGATCTTCCTCACCACGGACCCGGGGCGGTTCGACGTCATCGTCACCGACAACCTCTTCGGGGACATCCTCACCGACCTCGCCGGGGCCGTGACCGGCGGCATCGGCCTGGCCCCCGCCGGCAACATCAACGCCGACCGCACCGCGCCGTCGATGTTCGAGCCCGTCCACGGCTCCGCACCGGACATCGCCGGGCAGCAGCTGGCCAACCCCGTGGCGGCGATCCTCGCGACGGCCATGCTGCTGGACCACCTCGGCCACCCCGAGCTGGCCGCCCGGATCGAGGCCGCGGTGGAGAAGGACCTCGCCGCGCACGGCGACGAGCCCCGCAGCACCGGCCAGGTGGGCGACGGCGTGCTCGCCGCGCTCGCCTGAGCCGACCCGCCCGTGCCGCGGCGTTAGGCTGGGCACGGAACCAACAGCTGAGCCCCGCGTGCCGGTCGCCACGGGGTCGACCTCGCAGGGAGACGCAGTGACCACAGAGCCCACCACCTTCGCCCACCACCTCAGCCAGGACCCGGTCCCCGACGAGGTGCGGACGGCAGTGCTCGCCGATCCGGGCTTCGGGACGACCTTCACGGACCACATGGTGAAGATCGACTGGTCCGGGGACGTCGTGCGGGGGACCGGGCGCTGGAGCGATCCCCGGATCGAGCCCTACGGACCCCTGGTGCTGGACCCCGCCGCGGCCGTGCTGCACTACGGCCAGGAGATCTTCGAGGGCCTCAAGGCCTACCGCCACGCGGACGGGTCCGTGTGGACGTTCCGCGCCGACGCCAACGCCGACCGGCTCAACCGGTCCGCCCGCCGCCTGGCGCTGCCGGAGCTGCCGGAGCAGCTGTTCCTGGACGCGCTGCGGGAGCTGGTCCGGGTGGACGAGCAGTGGGTGCCGGACGGGGACGGCGAGTCCCTGTACCTGCGGCCGTTCATGATCGCCACCGAGGCGTTCCTGGGCGTGCGGCCGGCCCGCGAGGTCCTGTTCTCGGTGATCGCCTCCCCGGCCGGCAACTACTTCGGCGGGCCCGTGAAGCCCGTGGACATCTGGCTCTCCCGGGACTACGCCCGGGCCGGCCGCGGCGGCACGGGCGCGGCCAAGTGCGGCGGCAACTACGCGGCCTCCCTGGTCGCCCAGCTGGAGGGCGACGCCCACGGCTGCCAGCAGGTCATGTTCCTGGACCGGGACCGCGGGGACGCCGTCGAGGAGCTGGGCGGCATGAACGTGTTCTTCGTCCACGAGGACGGCCGCCTGGTGACCCCCGAGCTCACCGGCACGATCCTCGAGGGCGTCACCCGGCGCTCGATCATCCAGCTCGCGAAGGACCGCGGGCTGAGCGTCGAGGAGCGCCGCTTCACCCTCGACGAGTGGCGGGAGGGGTGGCGGGCCGGGACGATCACGGAGGCGTTCGCGTGCGGGACCGCCGCCGTCATCACGCCCATCGGCCGGCTCGTCTCCGCCGAGGAGGTCATCGGCGACGAGGGCGCCCGGCCGGGCGAGGTCACCATGGACATCCGCAAGCAGCTCCTGGAGATCCAGACGGGCCGTGCCGAGGACCCGCACGGCTGGCTGACCCGCCTGGTCTGAGCACCGGCAGCGCCCGGCGCGTCGGCCGTGCGGTCCCCGCCGGGGGCCGCACGGCCCGCCCCAGGCCGTGGGATAGCCTGGACCCATGCGAATTGCCAGGTTCACGGTCGACAACGAGATCCACTTCGGCGCGGTCCGGGGTGCCCCCGGCGAGGAGACCGTCACGGTCCTCGCGGGCGACCCCTTCTACACCGGGATCAACCCCACCGAGCAGCACCACGCGATCGCCGACGTCCGCCTCCTGGCCCCGGTGATCCCGCGGTCCAAGATCGTGTGCGTCGGCCGCAACTACGCCGACCACGCGGCGGAGATGGGCAACGAACTGCCCACCTCCCCGATGCTGTTCCTCAAGCCCAACACGTCCGTGGCCGGTCCCGGCGACCCCGTGACCCTGCCCGCGTGGACCGAGCAGGTCTCCTACGAGGCGGAGCTCGCCGTCGTGATCGGGCGGATGTGCAAGGACGTCCCGGTGGAGCGCGTGCCCGAGGTGGTGTTCGGCTACACCGCCGCCAACGACCTCACCGGACGCGACGTGCAGCGGACCGACGGCCAGTGGGCCCGTGCCAAGGGCTTCGACGGCGCCTGCCCGCTGGGACCGTGGATCGAGACGGACCTCGACACCTCGGCCCTCGCGGTGCGCAGCCGCGTCAACGGCGAGACCAAGCAGGACGGCAGCACCCGGGACATGGTCTTCGACGTCCCGTTCCTCGTCTCCTACATCTCCCAGGCGTTCACGCTGCTGCCCGGCGACGTCATCCTCACCGGGACGCCCGCCGGCGTCGGCATCGTGGACGAGGGCGACCGGATCGAGGTGGAGGTCGAGGGCGTCGGCGTCCTGCCGACCGTCCTGCGCCGCTGACCCGGCGGCTTCCCCGGCCCCTCCGCGCGAGCGCGGTGCCCGGCTCCGCCACGACCCGGCGGCACGACCCAGCGTCACGATCCAGCAGCACGACCCAGACCCCGACCCGGATCCACGAGAGAGCCATGACTGCAGAGCCCGTTCCCCCGGCCACCGTCCCCACCGCGCCCGTTCGCGTGCGCTTCTGCCCCTCGCCGACGGGCACCCCGCACGTGGGGCTCATCCGCACCGCGCTGTTCAACTGGGCCCACGCCCGGCACACGGGCGGGACGATGGTGTTCCGCGTCGAGGACACGGACACCCAGCGGGACTCCGAGGAGAGCTACCAGCAGCTCCTCGAGGCGCTGGCGTGGCTCGGCATCGACTGGGACGAGGGCGTGGAGACCGGCGGCCCGCACGCCCCGTACCGGCAGTCCCAGCGCCTGGACGTCTACCGGGACGTCGCCGCCCGGCTGCGGGAGCACGGGGCGGTCTACGAGGCCTACTCCACTCCGGAGGAGGTCGAGGCCCGGCACCGGGCGGCCGGCCGCGACCCCAAGCTCGGCTACGACAACTACGACCGCGATCTGACCGCCGAGCAGATCGCGGCGTTCCGGTCCGAGGGCCGTGAGCCGGTGCTGCGGCTGCGGATGCCGGACGAGGACATCGTGGTCCACGACATGATCCGCGGCGAGATCGTGTTCAGGGCCGGGTCCATCCCGGACTACGTCGTGGTGCGCGCCAACGGCCAGCCGCTCTACACGCTGACCAACCCCGTGGACGACGCCCTGATGGAGATCACCCACGTGCTGCGCGGCGAGGACCTGCTGTCCTCGACACCGCGCCAGATCGCCCTGTTCCGTGTCCTCGTGGAGATCGGCTTCGCGAAGTACGTGCCCGAGTACGGTCACCTGCCCTACGTGATGGGCGAGGGCAACAAGAAGCTGTCGAAGCGGGACCCAGAATCGAGCCTCTTCCACCTCCGGGACAGCGGCTTCGTCCCCGAGGGCCTGCTGAACTATTTGGCCCTGCTGGGCTGGTCCCTGTCCGCGGACGAGGACGTCTTCACGGTGGAGCAGCTCGTGGCGCACTTCGACGTCCACGACGTCCTGGCGAACCCGGCCCGGTTCGACCTCAAGAAGGCCACCGCGATCAACGGCACCCACGTCCGCCGGCTCGAGCCGGACGACTTCCGCGACCGGCTCGTCCCGTACCTGCAGGCCGCCGGGGTGCTGGGGGAGACCGTGGACGCGCGCCGGCAGGAGATCCTCGACCGGGCCGCTCCGCTGGTCCAGGAACGGATGAACCTGCTCGGCGAGGCGCCCGAGCTGCTGTCCTTCCTCTTCCTCGGCGACGACGAGATCGAGGTCGCCGACGACGCCCGCAAGCAGCTCAAGGACTCCGCCGGCGACGTCCTCGAGGCGGCGCTCGGCGCCCTGGAACCGCTCGAGGACTGGAGCGCGCCCGCGCTGGAGGCCGCGCTGCGCGAGGCGATCGTGGACGGCCTGGGCATCAAGCCGCGGCTGGCCTTCGGCCCCGTCCGCACCGCCGTCTCCGGCCGGAGGATCTCCCCGCCGCTGTTCGAGTCCCTCGAGATCCTCGGCAAGGACTCGTCCCTGCACCGCCTGCGAGCGCTCGCCGCCGAGCTCGGCTGAGCACTCTTCCCCGCTCCGCTGGGCACCCTGCTCCGCTGCGCACCCGCCCGGTCCGGCCGGGTTCCCGCACCGCCGGTGGCGGCGGTCCGTGGCCGCCGCGGCGGCCACGGACCGTCGTCGTGGACGTCATGCGGGCGCGACCGGGTCCCTCCGGCGTAATCTGGGCACCGGGGGTGATCACCATGGACTGGAGCGACGACCGGATCGACGAGCTGCGCCGGGGGCGTCCGCAGCACCGGAACCCGGTGCAGCGGGACACCATCACCTGGTTGCGCACGGGCGCCGAGACGAGTGGCGAGCATGCTCTGCTGCACGTGGAGGTGGAACCCGGGGGAGAGGTGATCCCCCACTACCACCGCCGGTTCGGGCTGCGCCTGCACGTCCTGGAGGGCGTGCTGCGGACCCAGGTGGGACACGTGGTGCGGGACCTCGGTGCCGGCGGCGAGGTCGACGTGCCGGAGGAGCACCTGTTCCGCTGGAAGAACCCGTCCGGGCAGCCGGCGCGCTTCGTCGTGGAGGTGCGTCCCGCCCACGAAGGCTTCGAGAAGGGCCTGGTCGCCCTGTACGGGCTGGCCCGGGACGGACGAGCCCGTCGGGACGGCCGGCCGAGGAGCCTGTTGCGCACGGCCCTGCTGATCCAGTGGACGGACATCAACCTGCCGGGACTCTACCGCTGGCTGGGGCCGCTGGTCCGGGCACTGGCCGGCATCGCCCGCCGCCGGGGCCTCGACCGGGAGCTCGAGGACCGCTACTGCGGGTGACGCCGATTTGCCGCTCCGCCGGAAGGCCGGTATAGTTCTTTTGCGTTGCGCCGGTCGGAGCGGGAAACCGACGGACCGACGCGGACAGTGGGATATGGTGTAATTGGCAACACTACGGTTTCTGGTACCGTCATTCTAGGTTCGAGTCCTGGTATCCCAGCGCTGCTCCCTCGGAACAGTAGGGCCCCATCGTATAGCGGCCTAGTACGCCGCCCTCTCACGGCGGTAACGCGGGTTCGAATCCCGCTGGGGTCACCACCGCAGAAGAACCCCCGGACCGCACGGTCCGGGGGTTCTTCGCGTACCCGGCCACGGTCATCCGGGGCGCTGCGTCGTCCGCACGGTGGTCGGGGCGGTCTCCTGGAGCTGGTACAGTGTACGAGGCCGGTGGCGGGAATCCGCCGACCGGACCGGCTCGGCCCCATCGTATAGCGGCCTAGTACGCCGCCCTCTCACGGCGGTAACGCGGGTTCGAATCCCGCTGGGGTCACCGCACAGGACGTCCCCCGGACCGCACGGTCCGGGGGACGTCCCCGTTCCGGCGCCCGGACACGTGCCTCCCGGACATCACGCGGCCGGCTCGTGGGTCGGTCCGCCCCAGGGGCCCGCGATCGCGAGGGTGAACCCCGGTTGCTGGATGTTGACGAACAGGATCTCGCCGTTCCGGGAGAACGTGGTGCCGCAGAACTCGGACTCGTTGTAGTCGTTGCGCGCGAGGGCGTAGGCGCGTCCCCGATCGGTCACCCCGACGAGGTGGCTGGTCCCGTCACCGTCCTCGGCGAGCATCAGTCCGCCCTGGGGCGAGATCGTGATGTTGTCCGGCCGCTCGAAGCGCATCTCCAGGTCCGGGTCCTCCCTGACCCCGAAGAGCACGGTCAGTGTGACGGTCTCGGAGACGGGATCGTAGAACCACACCTGGCCGTTGTGGTCGTGCAGTGCCTCGTGGGCGTCGCCGTCCTTCCCCGATCCGTCCGGAAGGTCCGCATAGCTGGAGACGAAGTAGACCCCGTCGTCACCCCACCACTGCCCTTCGAGCTTGTGGGCGCGGGTGATGGCATCGTCGCTCAACTGCCGGCGCACCGACCTGTCCTGACCGTCGCGGTCGGGGACGTCGATCCACCGGACGTCGTAGCGGGTCCCCACGCTCGTCGCCTCGGACAGGTCCCGCACGACCGTCCCCTCCTCGGAGCACCGCATGGCCTGCAGCCGGCCGGCGACGTCACCGCCCGTCGCCTCCGCGAGTTCGCGCAGCGCGCCCCGGCCCGGGACGAACCCCGGCGGAGGAGTCCAGCGGAAGTAGAGACCGCTGGGGCCGCCGGCGTCCTCGGTCAGATAGATCCGGGTGGTCGACGGGTCGACGGCCACGGCCTCGTGCGAGAAGCGCCCCAGGAACCTCAGGGGGACCGGGGACCTGCCGAGGTTGGCGCCGCGGCTGTCCGGGTCCACCTCGAACACGTAGCCGTGGTCCTTGGTGCAGCCGTCCTCGCCGGCCCGCGCGCTCGTCTCCTCGCAGCTCAACCACGTTCCCCAGGGGGTGACGCCGCCGGCGCAGTTGTTGACCGTCCCGGCCAGCGACGTGTACTGCGACACTCGGCGGCCCGCCGCGTCGACGACCAGGGTGGACGTGCCGCCGGAAGCCCCCGGGTCGTAGGTGAGTCCGTCGACCGTGGGGACCGCGTGCGGCTCCGAGCCGTTGTTCTCGTGATTGCAGATCAGGATGCTGCCGCCCCCGGGGCCGTCGAAGACACCCATGCCGTCCGGGTCGGACGGGTGCGACCCGTCGGAGGTCGGGGTCTCGCCGGACCGGGCCAGCACCGTGTAGGAGAAGCCGCGCGGCAGGGCGAGGATGCCGTCGGGGTCCTCGAGCAGCCGGCCGTAGCCGACGGCCGCACGGGTCGTGGGGTGCTCGACGCGGCCGCACGACGTCAGACCGCCGAGACCGGCGACCGCGAGGCCCAGGGCGCCGGCGCCGAGGAAGCCCCGGCGGGACAGGGGAGATGACATGGACCGGTTCCTCGGACGGGGCGGTGGCCGGCACGGCGCGACCGTTCTGCCCTGACCAGCCTAGTGACGGCCGGCCCGGCGGGGAACCGGTGACGTCGGGTGACGGGGGCCGTGTTAAGCGCCGGTCACTAAGCACGCTTACATTGTGTTCGTGCGACTGCTACCTTGGCAGGACCGTCGCCGGGGCCGACCCGGCCAAAAACCACCGGTGGGAGAGCGGGGCCGCACATCGTGCCCGGACCGTGCATACCTGGCGCCGGTACCCGGTGGACGACGGCCACCGGGCCACCTCGCGGGACGAAGGAGAGCACCATGGACGAGAGCTACGACGTGGTCGTCGTCGGCGGCGGACCGGCGGGCCTCGCGGGCGCCCTGTGCCTGGCCCGTGCCCGGCGCACGGTGCTCGTGGTGGACGCCGGCAACCCCCGCAACGACCCTGCCGAGCACGTGCACGACTACCTCGGCCGGGACGGTGACGCCCCCGGTGCGCTGCTCGCCGACGGCCGTGCCGAGGTCGCCGGCTACGGGGCCGACATCGTGGACGGCACCGTCGTCTCCGCGCGGGTCGACGACGACGACGCCGTCGACGGCCGGTTCGTCCTGGCCCTCGGCGACGGTCGGTCCGTGCGGGCACGGCGGGTGCTGATCACGACCGGTCTGACCGACGAGCTCCCCGACGTCCCCGGCCTGGCGCGGCGGTGGGGCCACGACGTCGTCCACTGTCCGTACTGCCACGGCTGGGAGTGGCGGGATCTGCCGCTGGCCGTGCTGGGCACGGGTCCCACGGCCGTGCAGCAGGCACAGCTGTTCCGGCAGTGGAGCGACGACGTGACGTTCGTCCAGCACACGGCCCCTGACCCGGACGACGAGGAGCGTGAGCAGCTGGCGGCTCTCGGCGTCGCGTGCGTGGCGGGCGAGGTGTCGGAGGTGCAGGTGACCGAGGACCGGATCACCGGACTGCGCCTGGCCTCCGGTGGGGTCGTGCCGTGCCGCGCCGTGGTCGTCGTGCCGCGCTTCACCGTCCGGTCCGGTCTCATCGACTCCCTCGGCCTGGGCACGGCCCAGGAGGAGGAGAAGGGCCATGTCGTCGGCAGCTACGTGCCCTCGGCGCCCACGGGAGGCACGGACGTGCCGGGGCTCTACGTGGCGGGCAACGTCACGGACCTCCACGCCCAGGTTCTCGCCGCGGCGGCCGCCGGGCTCAAGACCGGCACGGCCATCAACACCGACCTGCTGGCCGAGGACCTCGGCCGTGCCCTCGCCGTGCACCGGGGGAGCTGACGGGCAGGTCCGCCGCGTCGTCACCGCCGGCGTGCCGCGGCAGTGCGCCGGGTCGGGCGTCGTCATCCGGGGCCACCTGCCGGCACGGGGCCCTGCGGTGCGCCCGGTCCCGTCGGCCGGTTCCCCGGGACCGGGCTGCGCCGGGCCGGAGCCGCCGGCCCGGAGTGCACCCAGAAGGGTGAGCACCCGGGCCGGGTGCTGTCCGGGCCGGCGCGCCGGACTCAGAGCAGCGAGGCGTTCAGCGTGATGTCCACGGACAGGGCCTGCGAGACCGGGCAGCCTGTCTTGGCCTCCTCGGCGATGCGGTCGAAGTCCTCCGCGGAGATGTTCTCGACCTGTGCCTCGACGGTGAGCCCGATCGCCGTGATGCCCTCGCCGGCCACGAAGGTGACTTCGGCGGAGGAGTCCAGCCGGGTCGGCGGGGTGTCGTTCTGCGCGAGCATGTTGGACAGCGCCATGGAGTAGCAGGTGGCGTGCGCGGAGGCCAGGAGCTCCTCGGGACTCGTCCTGGGACCGGCGCCGTCCTCCGCGCGCGTGCTCCAGTCGACGTCGAAGGGGCCCAGGCCCGAGCCGTTGAGGCTGGTGCTGCCCGATCCGGTGAAGAGATCGCCGGTCCAGACGGTGCTGGCCCTGCTGACGACGGGTTTCGGCATGGTTCCTCCTGAGGTCCACGGCGGGCGGGCGATCCACCTGCCGGCGCCGGTCGGCGCTGCTGTCACGCTAGCGGATGCTGGGAGGGGTGCGTCCTCCCGGGGGCGTGTTTCCGCGGTCAGCGTGACGGGGGGCCGGGGGCAGCCGTCCCCCCGGGCCCCGCCGCCCGCAGGACTACCGAGAGGTGTCCGGGCCGCGCGGCGAACCCCGGTCGGCGACCGCCCGGGTCGTCGCGTGCGCGGCCATGGACACGACCCGCTCCAGCGGTCCCCGCCCGAAGGCGTGCCGCCAGGCGAGGGCCACGAGGGCGGAGACGACGAGGCAGGCCACGAACCAGAGCAGGGGGCTGCCGTAGTGGACCTCGGTGGAGAGCAGGACCAGCTGGCCCGAGTACAGCGTGAGCGTCATCGCACCCATGGCCGTGAGGGGCAGCAGCCACTTGCCGAACTCGCGGGCGGCGAGCAGGAAGGCGGCGAGCACGGCGAGGCTCACGCCCAGGCTCCAGGCGACCGAGAGGGTCGTGTTGGTGTGCGGGGCGGAGAGGACCTGCCACCACAGGGTGGTGGTGGGCAGCGGTCCGTAGGCGCCGAAGACGATGATGTGGTCGAGATCCGCCCGGGTCAGCGTCACGATGCTGTACAGCAGGACGTTGTAGCCGTCCAGGCCGTAGAGGAGCACCCAGGAGACGAGTTTGGCGAGGGCCGCGAGTCCGAGGCCAGCGGCCAGGAGCCGGGTCTGCAGGCGCAGGCTCTTCAGGTTGAGCCGGCCGAGTGCCAGTCCGGCGAGCACGTACGCCATGTACGTCACGGCCGGGTACGTGCCGGTCAGCGTCAGCTGCCAGAACAGCGCGACCGGCTCGGTGACCACGTGCGCGAAGGTCGGATTGGCGGAGGTGTGCTCGGGCACCATGTCGCCCAGCCAATGGATCAGGAGAGGTCCGGCGAGCAGGAAGGCGCCCGCGCACAGGAGCAGGGTCCGCGCCCGCAGGGCCAGGAACGGCAGCGCGAGCAGGAAGAACAGTCCGTAGTGGACGAGGATGTTGACGGCCGGAGGGACCTCCGGCATCAGGTAGCCGATCGTCAGGCCGACCGCCATGATCAGCAGGGCCCGCACGACGATCCCGGCACGGTCGGCGGTCAGGTCCCGGCCCTTGCGGGGTCTGCGGCCGCCGGTGGAGAAGGCGAGCCCCACGCCCGCCAGCAGGGCGAACAGCGCCGCGGAGTCCCCGGCGAACAGCAGCCAGGACAGCGTGGGCCGGTCGTTCTCGGGGTAGGAGTCGGGCAGGAAGTGGACGGCTGTCAGACCGACGAGAGCCAGGCCGCGCGCGGCGTCGACGGCGACCAGCCGTCCGGCCGACCGGCGGGGGTCGAACCCGCCCGTGGTCTCCGCGGCCCGGTCTCTCGTGGGGTGGTCGTCCATGTGTCCCGCCGTCCTGTTCCTCATCCCCGGCCCCGCCGTGCGGCGGTGCTCCGGATGTCGTGTGCACTGCCGACAATCTTCGCATCCGCGCCGGTCGCCGGGGCAACGTTGCGCCCGACGACCTGCTGCACCACCCGGTGCGCGGGAGCCCGCTGTTCATCCGGCGGCCGGGGGACCGGGCGCCGGCCGCCGGCCGGACCGCGAGCGGACCGCGGGCACGGGTGGTGCGCCGGCTCAAGATTTGACGAAGATCCGCCCCCGGAGGCCGGCTCGGCGGTCCGGGCGGGTGCGGCGGGGAGAGACTGGGGGCATGGACATCCGTGTCGACGACGACGACTCCATCCGGCCGGCCGGGCGGGTGCTGGTGGTGGACGACGAGAAGGCACTCGCGGCGATGGTCGCGTCCTACCTGGTGCGGGCCGGCTACGAGGTCGCCCAGGAGCACACCGGTCCCGGCGCCGTGGCGGCCGTCCGGACGGAGCGGCCCGACGTCGTGGTCCTGGACCTGGGCCTGCCCGGGCTGGACGGGATCGAGGTGTGCCGGCGGATCCGGTCGTCCTCCGAGTGCTACGTGCTGATGCTGACGGCGCGGGGCGACGAGGAGGACAGGCTCGCCGGCCTGGCGGTCGGTGCCGACGACTACATCGTCAAGCCGTTCAGCGTGCGGGAGCTCGTGGCCCGGGTGCAGGCGGTCATGCGGCGCCCCCGCACCGGGGGCGCCCCGGTGCGTCCCGAGGCGCCGCGCGTGTACGGCGACCTCGAGGTGGACGTCGCCGGCCGTCAGGTGCGGGTGGGCGGGGCGCCGGTGGCCCTGACCCGCACCGAGTTCGACCTGCTGGCCGCCCTGGCCGTGCGTCCGCACGAGGCGATGTCCCGCCGGCGCCTCATCGACGTCGTGTGGGACCCGGCCTGGGTGGGTGACGAGCACATCGTGGACGTCCACATCGGTCACGTGCGCCGCAAGATCGGCGACGACCCCGCGGACCCCCGCTGGGTCGACACCGTGCGCGGCGTCGGCTATCGCATGGTGCGGCGGTGAGAGCGCCGCGCGCACGCGGTCTGGCCGCGCGCTTCCTGCTGGCCCAGCTGCTCGTGGTGGTCGCGGGCGTGCTCGCCGCGGCGGTCGTGGCCTCCGTGGCGGGTCCGCCGCTGTTCCACGAGCACCTGCTGCGGGCGGGCGTGGAACCGGGGTCCTCCCAGCTCGTCCACGTGGAGCGGGCCTACCGCGACGCCAGTCTCTGGACGCTCGGGGTCGCCCTGCTGACGGCGCTGCTCTGCGCGTCCGCCGTGTCGGCCTCCTTCGCCCGCCGGCTCCGGCGCCCGCTCACGGAGCTCACCCGTGCGGCCGAGGACATGGCCGGCGGCCGCTACGGGACCCGGGTCCCGCCGATGGGAGCCGGTGCGGAGGCCGACGCCCTCGCGGAGTCCTTCAACACGATGGCCGCCCGGCTCGAGCGCACCGAGGACGTCCGGCGGCGGATGCTCTCCGACCTCGCCCACGAGCTGCGCACGCCGGTCGCCGTGCTGGCGGTGTACCTCGAGGGCCTCGAGGACGGCGTCGCCGAGTTCGACGGAGCCGTCGGCGCCGTCATGGGCGAGCAGCTCGCCCGGCTCACCCGGCTGGTCGAGGACATCGACGACGTCTCCCGTGCCGAGGAGGGGCGCATGGTCCTCGAGCGCGAGCCCGTCCCCGTGCTCGGGCTGCTCCGTTCGTCCGCCGACGCCGTGCGGGAGGCCTACGCCGACAAGGGCGTGTCCCTGCGCGTCGAGGCGGACCCCGCCGGACGGGCCGGTGACGCGGGGACGGTGCTCGTGGACCGGCAGCGCATGGGGCAGGTGCTGGGCAACCTCCTCTCCAACGCCCTGCGGCACACCCCCTCCGGCGGGACGGTGGAGCTCGCCGCGTCCGCGGACCCCGCCGGGGACGTGCTCATCCGGGTCGCCGACACGGGTGAGGGCATGGCGCCGGAGCAGCTCCCGCACGTCTTCGAACGCTTCTACCGCGGGGACACCGCCCGGGACCGCGACCACGGGGGCTCCGGCATCGGCCTGACCATCTCCCGCGCCCTCGTCGAGGCCCACGGGGGCACGCTGACGGCCGCCTCGCCCGGTCCCGGCGGGGGATCGGTGTTCCAGCTGGTGGTGCCCGGGGCCGAGGCCCACCCGGCCGGACCGGCCCGGAGCGCGGCCGCGCCACCGGACGGCACGTCCACCACCCAGCACGCCAGCCACTCCACCGTCCGCCCCACTGCCCACCCCACTGCTCGCCCGACCACCTGAGGAGCTCCGCATGACCCGCCCCACCACTCTCTCCGCGCTCGCCCTGTGCACCGCCCTCGCGCTCGCCGGCTGCACCACCGGGCAGGAGTCCGACGGCGCCGCCTCGGACAGCGCGAGCCCCGCCGCCCCCGTCACCGACAGTGCGAGCCCTGCTGCCCCCGCCACGGCGGCGCAGGCCTCCGGCGCCGCCGCGGAGATCGCGGCAGAGCACAACGACGCGGACGTGATGTTCGCGCAGATGATGATCCCGCACCACGAGCAGGCCGTGCAGCTGAGCGAGATCCTGCTGGGCAAGGACCTCGTGCCCGGCGAGGTGCGCGACCTCGCCGAGCGGGTCGTCGACACGCAGCAGCCCGAGATGGAGCAGATGCGCGCCATGCTCGCCGCGTGGGACGCCCCGGCCACCCCGGACGCCGCCGCGGCGGAGCACGGCGGCCACGGCACCGGCATGGTCGATGAGCAGGGCATGAACCAGCTCCGGGAGGCGGAGGAGGGCCTCGAGGCCGCTGAGCTGTACCTGGAGCAGATGACCGTCCACCACGAGGGAGCGATCGACATGGCCCGGGACCAGGCCGAGGACGGGACGAATCCGCAGGCGCTCGAGCTGGCTCGGCAGATCGTGGCGGCCCAGGAGGCGGAGATCGCCGAGATGGACACCATGCGTCGGGAGCTGGGCGGATCATGATGTGGGGCGACGGCATGGGCGGGGGCATGGGCTGGATGTGGCTTTTCTGGCTCCTGCTGGTCGTGGGCACGGTCGTCGTGGTGCTCGTGCTCGTGCAGGCGGCGACCCGTGGCCGGGACGGGCGGACCGGACGGGGCGGGACCGCCGCGCCGCCGACGGAACCGGGTCCGCGCCGGTCCCGGGAGATCCTCGAGGAGCGCTACGCCCGCGGGGAGATCAGCATCGAGGAGTACCGCGAGCGGCTGCGAAACCTGGAGGAGGGCGGACGGTGAGTCCGCCGACCCGCCGCAGGCTGCCGGCCCCGGGCGCGGCCGGCGGGCCCGGTCGGCCCGGCGGCACCCCGGTGCTACGCTCCCAGGTGAGCAGGGATCCCCCCGCGACGGCGGAAGGACCTGCCACCGCGCCCGTCCGCACCGATCCAGTCCGTCCCGGATGGTGGTGATCACCGTTTCCCCGCACCCGACCCCCGCAGGGTCCGCCGGTCCCACTCGCACCTTCGGCGTGGAGGAGGAGCTTCTCCTCGTGGACGCCGCCACACTGGCGACGGCCGCTGCCGGCGAGGACGCCGTGCGCGCGCACGCCGCAGATCACTCCTCCGGCCCGGCACCGGCCCACCAGGTCACCACGGAACTGCAGCAGGAGCAGATCGAGGTCGCGGGCCCTCCGCTGACCGGTCTCGCCGATCAGGTCGCCGCGATCCGGCGGGGCCGCGAACTGGCCGACACCGCCGCCCGCGCCGTGGGTGCGCGGGCCGTCGCCCTCGCCTCGCCGGTCGCGGCGGGCCGGGCCCACGTCGTGCCCACGCCTCGCTTCCGGTGGCTCCAGCGGCGCTTCGGCCTGATCGCCGCCGAGCAGCTGACCTGCGGCCTCCACGTCCACGTGGGCGTCGGCAGCCGCGAGGAAGGCGTGGCCGTGCTCGACCGCATCCGCGCGTGGCTGCCCGTGCTCCTCGCGCTGAGCGCCAACTCCCCGTTCTGGTACGGCCAGGACACCGGTTTCAGCAGCTTCCGGTACCAGGCCTGGGTGCGGTGGCCCACCACCGGTCCGAACGAGGTCTTCGGCTCGGCCGCGGAGCACGACCGGCAGCGCGAGGCCCTGCTGCGCACCGGGGTGCCCCTGGACCCCGGCATGCTCTACTTCGACGCCCGGCTCTCCGCCCGCTACCCCACGGTCGAGGTCCGGATCGCCGACGTGTGCCTGGACGCGGAGCAGGCCGGAGTGCTGGCAGCCCTCGCCAGGGCGCTGGTCGAGACCGCCGCGCGGCAGTGGCGGGCGGACCTCCCGCCCCCGACGGTGAGCGCGGCGCAGCTGCGGGCCTGGTCCTGGCAGGCCAGCATGGCCGGTGTCGAGGACGCCCTGATCAGCCCTTCCACCGGCGGCCCCGCCCCGGCCCGGGAGGTCGTGGCCGAGCTGCTCGCCCTGGTGCGCCCCGTGCTCGCGGAGTGGGGCGAGACCGAGCGCCTGGAGACGGTGGTGGACGCCGTCCTGCGGGACGGATCCGGCGCCCGGTGGCAGCGCGAGGCCTTCGCCGCGCGGCAGGACCCGCGCGACGTCGTCCGCATGGCCCTCGAGGCGACCCACCGGTGAGGGTCCGGCCGCACCCCGGACTGGCGCGGCGGCGTCTGGAGGCCGGAGCGCACACGGTGGACGTGCGGGGGACCTTCGCGCCGACCCCCGGGGCGGCCCCGGTGCTGCTCGTGCACGGCCTCGGGATGTCCGGGGAGTACTTCCTGCGCCTCGCGGCGGCACTCGCGGCCACCCACGACGTGTACGCCCTCGACCTGCCGGGCTACGGGACCGCTCCCCGGCCGGCCCGCCCGCTGGACGTGCCCGAGCTCGGCGGCGTGGTCGCGGCGACCGTGCGGGCGCTGGGACTGGAGGCGCCCGTCGTCGCGGGCCACTCGATGGGCTGCCAGGTCGTCGTGGACACGGTCAAGGACCATCCGGGACTGTGCTCCGGCTACGTCCTGGTCGGTCCGACCGTGGACCCCGGCGCACGCGGTCCCCTCGGTCTCGGGTGGCGGTTGCTGCGGGACACCCTGCGCGAACCCCCGCGGACCAACGCCCTCGTCGTCCGCGACTACCTCCGGATGGGACCCCTCCGCTATCTGCGCACGGTCCGGCACATGCTGCACGACCGGATCGAGGAGGACATCAGGGGCTGTGCCTCCCCCGGTCTGGTCGTGCGCGGCGCCCACGACCTCATCGCCCGGCAGGACTGGGCGCTCCGGCTGGCCCGGGCCGCCCCCGACGCCCGTTTCCTGGAGATCCCCGGCGCGCCGCACAACGTCCAGCACACGCACCCGGAGGAGCTCGCGGCGGCGTGCGCACCCTTCCTCGCGGCCTGCCGGCCCGGTCCCCGTGCGGGAGGCCCGCGGTGATCCCGCCCCGGCTGCGCGAGGCGGGGGCGGATCTCGCCGCGTGGGGCCTGGACTACGCCTATGCGCTCCGGTGGCAGCTCGCCGGGTTCCTCGGCCGCTGGGACCCCGCCCACTACCGGGGCCCGTCGGAGCCGGGCAGACCGCCGGTCGTGCTGATCCCCGGGATCTACGAGTCGTGGACCTTCATGCTCCCGGTGGCCGGGCTGCTGCGGGAGCACGGCCACGACGTCCACGTGGTCGAGGACCTCAGGTTCAACACCGGGACCATCGAGGAGATGGCGGCGCTGGTCGACGCCCACATCCGCGGGGAGGGGCTGGAGCGCTGCGTGCTGGTGGCGCACAGCAAGGGCGGTCTCATCGGCAAGTACCTCCTGGCCCACCACAACGAGCGGACCGTGATCCACGGCCTCGTCGCCGTCCACACCCCCTTCACCGGCTCCGAGCTCGCGCGCCTGCTGCCCCTGCCGGCGCTGCGGGTGTTCCTGCCGCACTCCCCGGAGCTCACCGCGCTGACGACCAACCGGGAGGTCGACCGGCGCATCGTGTCCGTCTACGGCCGGTTCGACCCCCACATCCCGGGCGGCAGCCGGCTCGAGGGGGCGCGCAACGTCCGGCTCGGCACGCGCGGGCACTTCCGGCCCCTGAGCGATCCCCGCGTGCACGCGGCGATCCTGGAGGCGATCGGCACGTTCGTCCGCTGAGTCCCTCCCGTGCCCGGGGCACTCGGTCCTGATCCGGCCTGGTCCGTCCTGACCGGTCCGTCGGGGCGTCGGAGGCGCCTGCTACTCTCACGCCACCGGCCGCGCCTGCGGCGGGGCTCCGGAGGCGGGGACGGCCGACGACGTCGGAGGGACGGGTGGGGACCGTGGTCGATCTGGGACTGACGCCCTTCCAGGGCTGGGAAGTGGTGTCCTGGGCGCTGCTCGGCGCCGCCGCGGTGTGGGCCACGACGCGGGGCGTCCGCTGGCTCGTGGCCCGCTACGCGCAGAACACCCGGTGGGGGCGCCGGAGCCGCACCCGGCTCGGACTGCGCCGGGCCCGTGACGGGCTGCTCGAACGCCATGCCGCCGGAGAGCTCACCGAGGAGGAGTACCGGGAGCGGCTGCGGCTGCTCGAGCAGGAGGGCCGCCCCGGCCCGTGAGCGGACGGCGGCCGGGCCGGATGCGCGGACGGGGCTGACGAACGGCAAGCAGGCTGACAGACTGGACGCGTCCGGATCTCGCCGCACCGGCGGGACGACGCCCTGTGACGACGAGGAGAGCACCCATGTCCGAGAAGCCCAACCCCATCGAGCTGCAGAAGCACCTCAGCGGCCTGGACTACCCGGTCGGCAAGGACGAGATCGTGCAGAAGGCCCAGTCCTCCGGCGCGGACGACTCGGTCCTCGAGGCGCTGCGGAACCTCCCGGACCAGCAGTACGAGAAGCCCACGCACGTCACCGAGGCCGTCTTCGGCGAGTAGTCCGCGCACGGCCCGCCTGCCCGGGCGGCGAGCGCGGCACGGCGGCGGCCCTCGTGCCGCGGGGTCCGCCGCCGGGCCGCGGGCTTCACCGAATCTTCAGGACCGCGGGGTTCACCCGGTGGAACCAAAAGGTTACTGTCGGTCGTGTGCGGCGCGGCCGGCCCCGCGTCCGAGCCGACACCGCAGAACGAGCGGCCGGTGGCACCCGGCCGACGATCGGACGAAGGAGCGACATCATGACCCACGTGACCTCGATGCTCGACACCTACCCGAAGGACCTGGGGAACATCGACCAGCAGAAGCTGGCCGAGTGCATCGCGGCGTGCTTCGAGTGCGCCCAGACCTGCACCGCCTGCGCCGACGCCTGTCTGGCGGAGGACACGGTCGCGGAGCTGACCACGTGCATCCGCAAGAACCTCGACTGCGCGGACGTCTGCGCGACCACCGGCAACGTGCTCTCGCGGCAGACCGGCAACAACGCCGACGTCACCCGCGCGGTGCTCGAGGCCTGCCGGACCGCCTGCAGGGCCTGCGGCGACGAGTGCGGGGAGCACGCGAGCATGCACGAGCACTGCCGGGTCTGCGCCGAGGCCTGCCGCCGCTGCGAGCAGGCCTGCGCCGACCTCCTCGCCGTCCTCGGCTGAGCGCGACGGCGCAGCGCGAGGGGCCGGTCCGTCGGACNCCGGCCCCTCGCGCTCCGCCCACGTCGCCCGGGCGCCCGCTTAGGCAGGCCTCCGCCGGTCGTCGTCGCCCAGGGCCTCGATGCCCCGGATGTCCTCGAGCGCGGTCCCGTCGCCGTACTTGCCCGACGTGATGACGCTGAGCTTGCCGTTGGTCTCGAGCACGACCGCCGCCACCTGGGAGAGGTCGCCCGTGCCCTGCATGCGCACGGCCTGGCGCAGCTCCGACTCGGTGAGCCGGTTGCGGTGCAGGGCGTCGTAGCGGATCTCGCCGTGCGCGAGCAGCAGGGCGGGCCGCGAGGTGAAGAGCCCCCGCACCCGCGGCCACCGGGTCGAGACCCAGGCCACGAGCATCTGCAGCCCGGCCAGGAGCGCGAACGCCGTGACGCCCTCCGCCCAGGACACGTCGGTGTTGAGGAAGACGGTCGCCAGCGTGGAGCCCAGGGCCACGGTCACGATGAAGTCGAAGACGTTGAGCTGCGCGAGGGTGCGCTTGCCGGAGATCCGGAGGCACACGATCAGCGCGGCGTAGGCCGCGGCGCCGACCAGGACGATGCGCATGACCTGGGGCCAGCCGTCAAACCACACGACGACCACCTCCCGGACGGGGGACGGGGACGGTGCGGGATGCGCTCATGGGACGATCTCCTCTTGTCGTTTCCGCGCCCGCTCCCGGTGCCGGAGCCAGGCGCTCAGGGGGGCGGTGGACAGGCCGTGGATCAGCACGGACAGGGTGATGGCCAGGGTGGTGTGGGCGAGGACGTCGGGATTTCCGGTGCGCCGCTCGGCGAGGGCGGCGTAGAACAGCGCGGAGATGCCGATCGGCCCGAACCAGCTCAGGAAGAACGTCTCGGAGCGGTCGTGGACGCCGCGCAGCAGCGGGCGGAGGGCCCACAGGGCGACGAGGCGGCGCAGCAGCAGCGCGGCACCGAGGACCACGGGCGGCGCCCAGCCCAGCCGCGCCCACTCGGCGACCGGGAGCGCCAGGCCGAGGAGGACGAACACGGGGAGCAGGAACAGCCGGGCCACGGCGTCGTGGACCTTGTCCTCCTGTGCCTCGTCCCGCTGGGGGATGACCTGCCCGAAGACGGCGACGGCCACGAAGACGGCCAGGAGCGAGTCGGTGCCCAGGAGCCCGCCGGCACCCAGCACGACCAGGGCCAGCGGTACCACGAACGCCAGGTAGGAGCTGTCCTCCATGAGGCCGTGCTCCCGCACGAGCACGAAGAGCCGGCCCAGCAGGTATCCGCTCAGCGCGCCGAAGGCCGCGGCGCCCAGCACCTCCCGGAGCAGGACCGTGGCCAGCAGCTCGTGCCACGCCCGGTCCGGCTCCGTCAGCAGCAGCACCGGCAGCAGGACGAAGAGATAGGCGAGTCCGTCGTTGATCCCGCTCTCGGCCGAGAGGTTGTGCCGGACCCGCCCGGGGATCCGCTCCTCGGCCAGGGACCCGGTGACGACCGGGGTGGTGACCACCGGGTCGGTCGGGGTGATGACCGCCCCGACGAGCAGCGCCACGAGGAAGGGTGCCCCCAGCCCCCACCAGAGCACCCCGGTGGCCACGACGAGCATGAGCGCCATGCCGAGACCGATGACCACCGCGATCCAGCGCGCTCCGCTCCGCCAGTAGCCGTGCGGCAGGCGCAGCGCGACCCCGGCCAGTCCCACGGCCAGGGTGACGCGTGCGGCCTGCTCCAGCAGGGTGCCCGGGGGTGCCCCGAAGTCCTCCGTCCGCAGCAGGCCCAGGACGTGGGGCCCGATCAGCACCCCGAAGCCCAGGCAGAGCAGCGGACCGGGCAGGCTCGCCCGCTGCAGGACGGTGGAGAACGCCGCGAACACCAGCAGGGCCCCGGCGAACAGCGCCAGCACCAGGTCGATGTCCATGCGTGTCCTTCCGCTGCTGGCCGGGGAGAGCGGTGCCCGTCCGGCAGGCGCCCGACCCCACCGTAACCCTGCTGACGGTCCTGCGGGCAAGACCGGGGCGGCCCGCCCGGGAGACGGTAGGGTCGCCCGGAGAAACCGGTCACCGACAGGAACGGAACGACGACGTGGACGTGCTGCTGACACTGCTGGGAATCGCGGTCGTCGTGATCGGCCTGTGGGACATGTACCACAGCCTGCTGCACCCCAGTGGCACGGGCGCCATCGGCGGCAGGGTGCAGTCGGGCGTCTGGTGGATCTCCCGGCGCACCGGGCACCGCTTCGGATCCGCCGTGGGCCCGGGGTCGATGGTCACGGTGGTCGTCCTGTGGGTGGTGCTGCAGGGGGTCGGCTGGGCCCTGGTCTACCTGCCGCACGTCCCCGAGGGGTTCACCTACTCGCCGGGGGTGGACCCGCTGAACTACCCCGACCCCGTCGACGCCCTCTACATCTCGCTCGTCACCCTGGCGACCCTGGGCTTCGGGGACGTCGTGGCCACCGACCCCTGGATCCGGCTGGCCACCCCCCTGGAGGCGCTGACGGGGTTCGCCCTGCTCACGGCCGCCCTGACCTGGTTCACCCAGATCTATCCGCCCCTGTCCCGCCGCCGGTCGCTGGCCCTCGAGCTGAAGTTCCTCGCCGAGGTCGACTACGCCGCGGGCATCGCCCAGGAGGACCCGGTGACGGCCACGCGCGTGCTCGACGGCCTGGCCGCGGAGGTGGCCAAGGCCCGGATCGACTTCACCCAGCACGGCGAGACGTACTACTTCCAGGAGGAGGACCCGAGTCTGTCGCTGGCCCGGCACCTGTCCTACGCGCTCGAGCTGCGCGACCGGGCCGCCGGGGCGTCCTCACCTCGGGTGCGGACGAGCGCCCGGCGCCTGGGCCTGGCCCTCGAGCAGCTCGGCGCCACGCTGCGCGAGGACTTCGTCGTCTCAGGGGAGGGCCCCGAGGAGGTCTTCGCGGCCTATGCGGCGGACCACCTGCGGGACACCGGCCGCTGACCGGAGCCGGGACGGGGCCCGAGCGGGTCCACGGCAGGACGCGCGTGCCGGGGCGGCCTCGGCCTCGGACCTGCCCCTCCCGGCCGTGCCGGCGGGTGGACCGCGGCGCACCCCGGATCGAGCCCGTCCGCAGCGTGCTCCCCGCCGGGGGCGCCGACGCCTCCCGGCGCGGCCGGGAGGGGCAGGTCCGCGGCGGCGGCGCCGACCGCGTGGAGTGCGCCCATGGCCCTGCGCCGCGTAGGTGCACAGCAGGCTTACTGGCACAATGGCTGTGTGACCGACCAGACGGAGACCCTGAGCGCCCTCGAGGACGCGCGGGCGCTGCTCGCGGCCTCGAGCCTGCCGCTGTCCACGAGCAACGTGCTGCACGAGCGGGAGGACATCGACCGCGCCGTCGCCCAGCTCGACGACTACGTGCTGCCGAGGGTCCGCTCCCTCGACGCCCCGCTGCTCGCGGTGGTCGGCGGGTCCACGGGCGCCGGCAAGTCGACCCTGGTCAACGCGGTCGTGGGGCACCCGGTGACCCGCGCGGGGGCGATCCGCCCGACCACCCGCCAACCCATCCTGATCCACCACCCGCGCGACGCCGAGGCGTTCTCGACGCAGCGGGTGCTCCCGCACCTGAGCCGGATCCACGCGCGGAAGGTCACCCCCGCCGGCTCGACCGCAGCGGACACCGCCTCCCCGTCCGCGCTGCCCGGGACCGCGGACGGCCAGGCGCTGGTGCTGCTGGCCGAGCCGCGCATCCCCGAGGGCGTCGCGCTGCTCGACGCCCCGGACGTCGACTCGATCTCGGACGAGAACCGCCGGCTCGCCGGACAGCTGCTCGCCGCCGCCGACCTGTGGCTTTTCGTGACGACCGCCAACCGCTACGCCGACGCCGTGCCGTGGCGGCTGCTCGTCGAGGCCGCCCAGCGCGACATCACCGTGGCCGTGGTCCTCGACCGGGTCCCGCCCGGGCTCGAGGCCGAGATCGAGGAGGACCTCCGGCGGATGCTCGCGGAGCAGGGACTCGGTGACGCCCCCGTCTTCACGGTCCCGGAGTTCCCCCTCAACGAGACGGGCATGCTCCCGCCGCACGTCGTGGCACCCGTCGTGGACTTCCTCGCCGAGCTCGGGAGCAACGCGGCCTCCCGCTCGGAGATCGCCCGCCGGACCCTGGGCGGTGCGGTGCGCTCCATCGCGGAGCGCACCGGTGCGGCCGCGACCGCGGTGCTCTCGCAGCAGCGCGTCGAGGCGCAGCTGCGCAACGACGTGGACCGCGCCTTCGACGAGGCGCTCTCCGCCGTCATCGACTCGACCCGCGACGGGACCCTGCTGCGCGGGGAGGTCCTCGCCCGCTGGCAGGACTTCGTGGGCACCGGCGAGTTCTTCCGCAACCTCGAGGCCGGGATCGGGCGGATGCGGGACCGGCTCACCGCCTTCTTCAGCGGACGGCCGGCGCCCGAGGTCCAGGTCGAGGAGGCCATCGAGACCGGGCTGCAGACCGTCATCGTCGAGGAGGCCGCGCGCGCCTCGGAGACCGCGGAGCGCCGCTGGCAGGACGAGCCCGCGGGCCGCGTCCTGCTCGGCGGGTCCGACCTCGGCTCCCTGCCCCCCGACTTCCGCGAGCGCACGGCCGAGCAGGTGCGGGCCTGGCAGGGCGACCTCATGGAGCTGATCCAGCGCGAGGGCGCGGACAAGCGCACCAAGGCCAGGATCATGTCCCTGGGCGTCAACGCGCTCACCGTGATCCTCATGATCGGCGTGTTCTCCATGACGGGCGGTCTCACCGGGCTCGAGGTCGGCATCGCCGGCGGGTCCGGCGTGGTGGGCACCAAGCTGCTCGAGGCCGTCTTCGGGGAGGACGCCGTGCGGCGGATGGCCGAGGACGCCCGGAAGAACCTGGAGTCCCGCATCTCCACGCTGATGGACCAGCAGGCGTCCGTGTTCCTGCGGCGCCTCGACGTCCTGGACGGGCACCCGGAGGCGAACGAGCTGGAGGCCGCCGCCGAGCGCATCCGCGCGGCGGGCCGGCCGCTGGGGGACGGGCGGTGAGCCCCGCCCGCCAGCCGCCCCCGACCCTCTCCGCACGGCTGACCGCCCTCGCGCGAGCCACGGAACTGGCCTCCGGCCGGCTGGACGAGGAGGCCGTGGCGGCGTCGCGCACCGTGCTGGACCGAGCGGCCGAGCGGCGCTCCCTGTCCGCCGACCACACCGTGGTCGGCTTCTTCGGGGCGACCGGCTCCGGGAAGTCCAGCCTCTTCAACGCGGTCGTCGGACGGGACATCGCCCGCGCCGCCGCCCGCCGCCCCACGACCGCGGAGCCGCTGGCGGCGGTCTGGGGCGAGGCGGGCAGCGAGGCCCTGCTGGACTGGCTCGACGTCTCGCAGCGCCACCACCTCGACACGCCCCTGCCCGCCGCCCACGACGACACCGGCCGGTGGACGCGCGTCCGGGAGCGGTTGACGGGCGGGCCCGCCCCGGAGGGGCCCGGCGGGCTGATCCTCCTCGACCTGCCGGACTTCGACTCCGTGAGCCTGCACCACCGCACCATCGTCCAGCGCCTGGTCGGCATGGTCGACGTCGTGGTGTGGGTCGTGGACCCGCAGAAGTACGCCGACGCCGTCATCCACCAGGACTTCATCGCACCGCTGGCCCGGCACGGGGCTGTGACCATGGTGGTCATGAACCAGGTGGACCGGCTGCCGCCTGCGGAGGTCCCCGCCGTGATGGCGTCCCTCGAGGAGCTCGTGGCCCAGGACGGGCTGCCCACCACGGGGCTCTCCCGGCCCGTGGCCGTCTCGGCCGTGACGGGGGAGGGCGTCGACGCCCTCAGGGGCCGGATCCGCCAGATGGCGGACTCCAAGGCGGCGGCCGGCGCCCGGCTCGACGCCGACGTCACCGACGCCGCCGAGCGGCTCGCCGAGGCCTCCGGGGACGGTGCGCCGGCCGGGATCACCGAGGACGCGCAGGAGCGGCTCACGGACGGCCTGGCGCAGGCCGCCAACGTCCCCGGCATCGCCCGGGCCGCCGGGAAGTCCTACGCCCTGCACGCCGCCGGGCACACCGGGTGGATCGCCACCCGGTGGCTGCTGAGGTTCCGCAAGGACCCGATGCGGCGGCTGAACCTCGACCGCGGCGAGACCGTGAACCCGGAGATCAACCGCACGTCCCTGCCGCCCATGGGGGCCGCCCAGCGTGCGGCCGCGGACTCCGCGGTGCGCACGTTCGCCCACGACGCCGCGGCCGGGGCCGCCGAGCCCTGGACCCGCTCGGTGCGCCAGGCCGCGCGCACCCACGAGCAGCGGCTCCCGGACGCGATCGACCAGGCCGTGGCCCGCACCGACTTCCGGGCGCGGAAGAACTCCTGGTGGTGGCTCGTCCTCGACGCCGTCCAGTGGATCGCGATGCTCGCGGTGGTCGCGGGTCTCGTGTGGCTCCTGGGGATGTTCCTGCTCGAGTGGTTCCAGATCCCCGTCCCGCCGCCCCCCTACGTCGAGGGCTTCCCGCTGCCCGTGCCCACGCTGCTCGTCCTCGCAGGGGTGGTGCTCGGCCTCTTCGTGGCCCTGACCGGACGGATCCTGGCCGGCTTCGGGGCCAGGATGCGGGAGCGCTCCGTGCGGCGCCGGCTGCGCACGTCGGTGGGCGAGGCGGGGCGGCGCACCGTCGTCGAGCCCGTGCGCGCGGAGCTCGACGCCTTCACCGCCTTCCGGGAGTCGCTGGCGGCGCTGCGACGCTGAGCTGCCGGGGCCGGCGGCCGGCCGGGGGCCGCGTCCTGCCGCCGGGACCGGAGCGGTGCCCGCCCCGGTCCCGGCGCCGCTCTCACCGGTGACCGGTCCTCGGGCCGAGCGCGAGGATCCATCCGCCCGCGACGCCGATGGCCACCAGCACGACCCCGAAGCCGATCCCGGACCCGTCCGCCCACGTCACGACGTCGCCGTACCTCAGCAGGCCGATCGCCTGCAGGAGCGCGAAGACGAGGGCGCTCAGCCCGAGGGGACGGACCGTGCGAGCGTTCCCGCTCCGGCGGGCGTACGCCGCCGCCCACCCGAGGCCGACCAGCCAGGCCCCGACCGCCCTCGCCGTGAGCGCGGTCAGCGGCCACGGCCACAGCGTCGCGGCCGCCGCGGGCAGCACCAGGAGCGCGGCGCCGACGACCAGCAGCACGGCGGCGATGCCCACCAGGAGCAGCCGCAGCCCCGCGGGCAGCGCGGCGGGGGCCATCGGCTCGGGGACGGCGTCCGGCCGGGACCGGGCCTGGAGCAGGCCGATGACGAGCATCGCCAGGGGCACGAGCGCGTAGATGGCCAACCACGCCCAGGCGGCGACCCGGGCGAGGGGCGGCTCGTCCGGCGACAGGTGGAAGCGGTCGAGGTGGAGCAGGGTCACCGCGAGGGTCAGGGTCGTGAAGACGAACACCGGCCAGACGGCCAGACGCGCCCGGTCCCAGCCGGTGGAGCGGGCGCCGGACACCTCGAGGACCGCGCTCGACCAGTACGCCGCTCCGAGGAAGACGGCGGTCATGGGCGGCTCGATCGTCCAGGCGAACCAGTCCGCCGTGCGGAGCGGGAACACGAACAGCTCCAGCCCCGCGAGGAAGACCAGGAACGCGGCGACGAGGAGCAGCACCCGCAGCGCCGGGATCAACGGCGCCGCGTCAGCCGAGGAGCGCATCGTCGACCGGCTCCCCGGGATCGGCCGCCCGGGCGGCCGGTGGGTGCTGAGCCAGGTAGCCGTGCAGGAGCGAGATCACGGTGGCGCCGTCCCCGACGGCGGTCGCCACCCTCTTGATCGACCCGGCCCGGACGTCGCCGATCGCGAAGACGCCCGGGAGGCTGGTCTCCAGCGGCAGCGGCGACCTGTCGGGTCCGCCGGTGGCGGGGTCCCAGCCCCCGCCCGTGCGCAGGAAGCCGGCGCCGTCGCGATGCACCGATCCGGGCAGCCACGAGGTGCGCGGCACCGAACCGATCAGCACGAACAGCGCGGCCGCCTCGATCACCTCCGCGGGGGCACCGTCGGCGTCCGCGGTAGCGGCGACCTCAACGGCGGCGAGGCTCCCGTCCAGCTCGCGGGCCCCGACGACCGTGGTCCCGTAGCGGATCGTCACGTTCCCGGTCGCCTCGAGCTGGGCGATGAGGTAGTCCGACATGCTGGCCGCCAGCGAGGGTCCCCGCACCAGCAGGGTCACCTGCGTCGCGTACTTCGCGACGTGCAGCGCAGCCTGTCCGGCGGAGTTGCCGCCGCCCACGACGCAGGCGCAGCGTCCGGCCAGCGACGGCGCCGCGGAGACCGCGGCGCCGTAGAAGACGCCCCGCCCCACCAGCTCCTCGAGCTGCGGCACGCCGAGGCGCCGGTAGTCCACGCCGCAGGCCACCACGACCGTACGGCCCCGCACCGCACCGCCGTCGGACAGCACCACCGTGCGCACGTCCCCGTCGGCCCCCAGGCTCTGCGCCTCCCGCATGAACACGAAGTCGGTGCCGAAGACCCATGCCTGCTGGAAGGACCGGAAGGCCAGGTGGGCGCCGCTCACTCCGCGGGAGAACCCCGGATAGTTGCGGATCAGTGAACTGGTGCCCGCCTGGCCGCCCACGGCCTGCTGCTCCACCACCATCGTGGACAGGCCCTCGGACGAGGCGTACACCGCCGCCGCGAGACCGGCCGGACCGGCGCCGACGATGACGACGTCGAAGACCTTGTCCGGCGGCGGCGGCCGGTCCAGCCCGAACGCCCCGACGATCTCCGGGTCGCTGGGGTTCTCGAGGACCGTCGGCGGCGACGTGAACTGCAGCACCAGGACCGGCAGCTCGGGCTCGTGCAGGCCCAGGCCCGCCAGCATCCGCTGCGTCGCCGGGGCCCCGACCGGGTGGAAGCCCACCGGGATGTGGTTGCGCAGGAGGGTGTCGCGCAGCGCATGGGTCCGCCCGTCGTGCTGCTCCCCGATCATGCGCACCGCGACGAACCCTCCGCCCTGGGCCAGGTGCCAGTCGTCGAGGGCGTCGGTGATCGCCCCGTGGAACTCCTCGTCCCGCGGTCGCTCAGGCCGCAGGACGAGCAGGTCGGCGTGGCCCCGGGCGATGGCCCGGAACACGGTGGGGCCGCTGGCGAAGTCTCCCCAGATCACCGCGACGGCCCGCTTGGCGGCGGGGTGGTCGGCGTAGGACCGCCGCAGGAAGTCCAGCCCCTCGCGGTCGGCCGGACCGTAGCACCCGACGATCAGGGCCACCGCGCGATCCCACCGCCGGAGCCCCTCGAGCACCGCCCGGGCATGAGCGTGGTCGGCGCAGACCACGACCTCGTAGTCGGCGCCGTAGCGCCGGCGCAGCTCGTCCCCCAGAATTCTTCGGGAGACCGGGTCGCTCGTCGCGATCAGCACGACCGGAACCGGGTCGTCCATGGCCGCCACCTCCTGGTGGATCCCTGGCCGGATGGCGCTCAGGCTACTCGCGCGGCTTTCCGCCGACAAGAGGGCGGCCCGAGGGCGGCGCGGCCGCGCCGCGGCAGGAGGACCGGGAACGTGCCCCGGGCATGCGCCCGGGCCGCGCCCCCCGGCGGGACCGGCCGCCGCGGCGCGAGGGCCGCCGAACGGGGGTCGGCGAGGACGTCCTAGGGGGCGGTCGCCCGGAGCGCCTCCGTCAGCTGGCGCGCCGCCTGCACCACGACCTCGGCGTGCAGCCGCCCCGGCTGGCGGGTGAGCCGCTCGATCGGCCCGGAGATCGACACCGCGGCGATCACCCGCCCGGAGGGTCCGCGCACCGGCGCCGACACGGACGCGATGCCCGGTTCCCGCTCGCCCAGGGACTGCGCCCAGCCCCGCCGGCGCACCCCGGCCAGCACGGTCGCCGAGAACCGCGCGTGGCGCAGGCCCTCGAGCAGCCGGTCGTGGTCCTCCCACGCGACGAGCACCTGCGCGGCGGAGCCCGCCTTCATCGACAGCTGCGTGCCCACGGGGATCGTGTCCCGCAGCCCGATCGGCCGCTCGGCCGAGGCCACGCACACGCGCCAGTCGCCCTGCCGGCGGAAGATCTGGGCGGACTCCCCGGTGGCGTCGCGCAGGTGCACCAGGACGGGGCCGGCGGCGGCGATCAGCCGGTCCTCGCCCGCCGCGGAGGCCAGTTCCACGAGGCGGGAGCCGAGCACGAACCGGCCCTGGATGTCCCGGCCCACGAACCGGTGGTGGGCCAGCGCCACGGCCAGCCGGTGGACGGTGGGGCGCGCGAGACCGGTGGCGCTCACGAGCTGGGCGAGGGTCGCCGGACCGGCCTCGAGGGCGTCGAGGATCACCGCCGCCTTGTCGACCACGCCCACACCGCTCGGGGCGGCGGCCGAGCCCAGGGCCAGGGCCTCGCCGGTGCCCTGCCCGCCCAGCGGGCTGCCGAGGGGAGCGCCGGACGGGTCCATGTGTCCAGATGTGTCCATGTCCTGATACTGCCGTCTCAGAATGTGAGAAGCAAGCCGCAAAGCTGGCCCCGGCGGATTCCCGGCGCCGACCATGGGAGGAACACGTCGCACAGGCAGCACGGAAGGACCCGCCATGCCGGAGTACCAGTCCTCGACCACCTCCACCACCTCCGCCGCGCCCTCCGGGCCGGCGGGCGGGCGCACCCTCGCCGAGAAGGTCTGGGCGGACCACCTCGTGCGCAAGGGCGAGGACGGGCGGCCGGACCTGCTCTACATCGACCTGCACCTGCTCCACGAAGTGACGTCGCCCCAGGCCTTCGAGGGGCTGCGGCTGGCGGGCCGTCCGCTGCGCCGCCCGAACCTCACGATCGCCACGGAGGACCACAACACGCCGACGCAGGACATCTTCTCCCGCATCGCCGACGACACCTCCCGCAAGCAGATCGAGACCCTGCGGGCCAACTGCGCCGAGTTCGGCGTGCGCCTGCACCCGCTCGGGGACGCCGAGCAGGGCATCGTGCACGTGGTGGGCCCCCAGCTGGGGCTCACGCAGCCGGGGATGACCGTGGTCTGCGGGGACTCCCACACGTCCACCCACGGCGCGTTCGGCGCGCTGGCCTTCGGCATCGGCACCTCCGAGGTGGAGCACGTCATGGCGACCCAGACCCTGCCGCTGGCCCCGTTCCGGACCATGGCCATCACGGTCGAGGGCACGCTGCGCCCGGGGGTCTCCGCCAAGGACATCATCCTGGCCGTGATCGCGAAGATCGGCACCGGCGGCGGGCAGGGCTACGTCCTGGAGTACCGGGGCTCGGCCATCCGCGCCCTGTCCATGGAGGCCCGCATGACGATCTGCAACATGTCGATCGAGGCCGGTGCGCGCGCGGGCATGATCGCCCCGGACGAGACCACGTTCGAGTACGTGCGGGGACGCCCGCACGCGCCCCAGGGCGCCGACTGGGACGCGGCCGTCGAGCACTGGCGGACCCTGCGCACCGACGAGGACGCCGTCTTCGACACCGAGGTGTTCCTGGACGCGGACGAGCTCGAGCCGTTCGTCACCTGGGGCACCAACCCCGGCCAGGGCGTCCCGCTGTCCCGCTCCGTCCCCGACCCCGAGGACGTCGGGGACGAGAACGACAAGGCCAACGCCCGCCGCGCGCTGGAGTACATGGGCCTGACCGCCGGCACCCCCATGAAGCAGATCGCCGTCGACACCGTGTTCCTCGGGTCGTGCACCAACTCCCGGATCGAGGACCTGCGGGCCGCGGCGGAGATCGTCAGGGGCCGCGCCAAGGCGGAGAGCGTCCGGATGATGGTGGTCCCCGGCTCGGCGAAGGTCCGTCTGCAGGCCGAGGCCGAGGGCCTGGACCGGGTGTTCAAGGAGTTCGGCGCGGACTGGCGCTTCGCCGGCTGCTCGATGTGCCTGGGGATGAACCCGGACCAGCTGGCCCCCGGCGAGCGGTGCGCGTCGACGTCGAACCGCAACTTCGAGGGCCGGCAGGGCAAGGGCGGGCGCACCCACCTCGTCTCCCCGGTCGTGGCGGCCGCCACCGCGGTGCGCGGCACGCTGTCCTCCCCGTCCGACCTCGAGCCCGCCGCCTCCGCGGACCTCGCGTCCGCCGGCGCCTGAGCCCTCGACCCGAAGCCCAGAAAGGCCCTGCCATGGAGAAATTCACCACCCACCGGGGTGTCGGCGTCCCGCTGAAGCAGTCCAACGTGGACACCGACCAGATCATCCCGGCCGTCTACCTCAAGCGCATCACCAAAACCGGCTTCGAGGACGCTCTGTTCGCCGCCTGGCGCCGGGACGACGACTTCGTGCTCAACCGGGAGCCCTACCGCCACGGCTCCGTGCTGGTGGCCGGGCCCGACTTCGGCACCGGCTCCTCCCGCGAGCACGCGGTGTGGGCGCTGCGCGACTACGGCTTCCGGGCCGTGATCTCCTCCCGGTTCGGGGACATCTTCCGCGGCAACTCGGGCAAGCAGGGCCTGCTGGCCGCGCAGGTGGACCAGGCCGACGTCGAACTCCTGTGGAAGCTCGTCGAGGAGCACCCCGGCACGCAGATCGAGGTCGACCTCGAGTCGCGCACGGTGAGCTGCGACACGGTCACGGTCCCGTTCTCCATCGACGACTACACGCGCTGGCGCCTCATGGAGGGTCTGGACGACATCGGCCTCACCCTCCAGCGCGAGGAGGACATCGCCGACTTCGAGGCCCGGCGCCCGGCGTTCCGGCCGGCGACCCTGCCGGCCCGCACCTGACCGCGCCGCGTCCTGGACGGCCCGGCGGGCCCCTCCGGCCCCGCCGGGCCGTCGTGCTGTCCCGGACACGCACGACGGCCCGCCTGTGCGGGGGCCCGCGTGCGGGAACCTACACTGTACGGGTGCCGCTCCCGCTCGGGGAGTGGCCCGGCAACAGCAGATCGGAAGGTCATGAGCAGCGCACTGCACATCACGGGCGGAGTTCCCCTGTCCGGGCAGGTCACCGTGCGAGGTGCCAAGAACCTCGTCCCCAAGGCCATGGTGGCCGCCCTCCTGGGGTCGACGCCGTCCGTCCTGGCGAACGTGCCCGAGATCAAGGACGTCCAGGTCGTCACCAACCTGCTGGCACTGCACGGGGTGGACGTCGGGCGTGAGGACGGCCGGCTGTCCCTGGACCCGTCCAACGTCACCACGGCGCGGCACGCGGACATCGACGCCCACGCCGGGGACTCCCGGATCCCGATCCTGCTGTGCGGCCCCCTGCTGCACGCCATCGGCGAGGCCTTCATCCCCGACCTCGGCGGGTGCAAGATCGGCGACCGGCCCATCAACTTCCACCTCGACGTGCTGCGGCACTTCGGCGCCCGGGTCGAGAAGCTGGAGTCGGGGATCCGGATGAGCGCCCCGCACGGTCTCCACGGCGCCAAGGTCGAGCTGCCCTATCCGTCGGTCGGCGCGACCGAGCAGGTGCTGCTCACCGCGACCCGTGCCGACGGCCACACCGAGCTGCGCGGCGCGGCCACCGAGCCCGAGATCATGGACCTCATCGCGATCCTGCAGAAGATGGGCGCCATCATCACCGTGCAGACCGACCGGGTGATCCGGATCGAGGGCGTCCCCGAGCTCACCGGCTACCGGCACCGGGCCATGCCCGACCGCATCGAGGCCGCCTCCTGGGGCTCCGCCGCACTCGCCACCGGGGGCGACATCCTCGTGGCCGGGGCGAGGCAGTCGGACATGATGACCTTCCTCAACACCTTCCGCAAGATCGGGGGCGGCCTCGACATCACGGAGGACGGCATCCGGTTCTACCACCCCGGCGGGGACCTGAACCCGCTCATCGTCGAGACCGACGTGCACCCCGGCTTCATGACCGACTGGCAGCAGCCGCTGGTGGTCGCCCTGACCCAGGCCAAGGGCGTGTCCATCGTCCACGAGACCGTGTACGAGAACCGGTTCGGCTTCACGGGCGCCCTCAACCGGATGGGGGCCACGATCCAGCTGCACCGCGAGTGCCTGGGCTCGGTGCCCTGCCGCTTCGGGCAGCGCAACTTCGTGCACTCCGCCGTGATCTCCGGGCCCACCCCGCTGCTGGCGTCCGAGATCAACATCCCCGACCTGCGCGGCGGCTTCTCCCACCTCATCGCGGCGCTCGCCGCCGACGGCACGTCCCACGTCACGGGGGTCGAGCTCATCAAGCGGGGCTACGAGCACTTCACCGACAAGCTGTCGGGGCTCGGGGCGTCGTTCGAGCTCGACGGCGAGTGAGCCGGTCCCGCCGATGAGCCGCACCTCGAACCGCCGCCTGTTCCGCGGGCTCGCCGCCGTCGTCAAACCCGCCTACCGGTCGGTGGCCCGGCTGCGCTGGACGGGGGAGGAGCACCTCCCGGCCGAGGGCGGGTTCATCGTCGTGCCCAACCACCTGACCGAGCTCGACCCCCTCACCGTCGCCATCACCCTCTACGACAACGGGATCCTGCCCCGCTTCCTGGCGAAGGAGTCGCTGTTCCGTGCGCCCGTGGTGGGCGCGGTGCTCCGGGCCTCCGGCCAGGTCCCCGTGCTGCGCGGCACGGCCGACGCCGCGGCGGCGCTCACGGCGGCCCGCGCGGAGCTGGCCTCCGGCGGGGCCGTGGTCATCTACCCCGAGGGCACGCTGACCCGGGACCCCGGCCGGTGGCCGATGACAGGGTTCACCGGCGCCGCACGACTGGCCCTCGCCACGGGTGCGCCGGTGGTCCCGGTCGCGCACTGGGGGGACCAGGAGGTCCTCGACCACGCGCAGCCCTCCGGCCGGCGCACGGTCAGCCTCTTCCCCCGCAAGGACGTGCGCGTGCGGATCGGCCCGCCCGTGGACCTCACGCCGTGGCGGGACGAGGTCCCCGACCTGACCTGCCCGTCCGACGCCCGCACGGCCCGCCTCGACGACGCCACCGATGCCATCATGCGCGCCGTGACCCGCGAGCTCGCGGTCCTGCGCGGCGCCGACGCACCGGCCGTCCTCTGGGACCGCCGACGAGGAGGCCGCCGGTGACACGACCCGACAGCCCGGGAGCCCCCGCCGTCGTCCGGCGCACCCGCGGGCCGCGGAAGGTCGCCGTCCTCGGCGCCGGGTCCTGGGGCACGACCTTCGCCAAGACCCTCGCCGACAGCGCCCGGTCGGGCGCCCACGCGCGCTCCGAGCCGCTCGAGCGGACCGTGGTGCTGTGGGGGCGCGACGCCACGGCGATGGGCCACACCGCGCGCACGCACGTCAACGACCGCTACGTCCCCGGCATCCGGCTGCCCGGACGCCTGGAGATCACCGCCGACCTCGCCGCCGCCGTGGACGGGGCGGACCTCGTGGTCCTCGCCGTGCCGGCACAGTCCCTGCGCTCCCAGCTCACCGCCGTGGCCGGTCACCTCGGGCGTGACGCGGTGGTGCTGTCCCTCGCCAAGGGGCTGGAACGGGACACGGGGCTGCGGATGAGCGAGGTGGTCGCCGAGGAGCTGGGCCGGGACACCGGCCTGGGCACCGACCACTGGCAGGAGCGCACGTGCGTGCTCTCCGGGCCCAATCTGGCCATGGAGATCGCGGAGGAGCAGCCCACGGCCTCCGTCGTGGCCGCGCCCGCCACGGAGCTCGCCAGCTGGGTGGCGCACGCCTGCCGGACCCGCTACTTCCGCCCCTACACGAACACGGACGTGGTCGGCACCGAGATCGGCGGCGTGGTCAAGAACGTGATCGCCCTCGGGGTGGGCATCGCCGACGGCCGCCACCTGGGCGAGAACTCCAAGGCGTCCATCATCACCCGCGGGCTCGCCGAGACCACCCGCCTCGCGCTCGCCCTGGGCGGCAGCCTGGAGACCCTCTCCGGGCTCGCCGGTCTGGGCGACCTCGTGGCCACCTGCTCCTCCCCGCTCTCCCGCAACCGCACGGCGGGCCGGCTGCTCGGCCTGGGCATGACCCTCCCGGAGGTGCAGGAGGAGATGACCCAGACCGCCGAGGGCATCAAGTCCGCCCCGGCCGTGCTCGCCCTGGCCCGCCGGCACGGCGTGGACATGCCCATCGCCGAGGCCGTCGTGGCCATTCTCCGCGAGGAGATCACCGTCGACGACCTGGCTCCGCTGATGCTGGGCCGCGAGATCAAATCCGAAGGGACCGCCCCATGACACCCCGCCCCTGCGTCGCCGTGCTCTTCGGCGGGCGCTCCAGCGAGCACTCCATCTCCCTCATCACGGCCCGCGGCGTCCTGCGCGCGATCGACCGGGAGAAGTGGGACGTGGTGACCGTGGGCATCGCCACCTCCGGCGAGTGGTTCCTCTGCTCGCAGGAGGAGCTCGAGCGGCTGCTCGACGAGACCCCGATCGCCGAGCTGCCGGTGGGCGACGAGCTCGTCAGCCTGCCGCTGAAGGTCGGGGAGAACGAGCTCATCGTGCGCCACGACGGCCCCTGCGGGGAGACCGTGAGCCGGGACCGGCACATCGACGTGGTCCTCCCCCTGCTGCACGGGCCCTTCGGCGAGGACGGCACCCTGCAGGGGCTGCTCGAGCTCGCCGACCTGCGCTACGTGGGCTGCGGGGTCACCGCCTCCGCGGTGGGCATGGACAAGCACTTCATGAAGCTCGCCTTCGAGGCCGCCGGCATGGAGGTGGGCCCCTACACCGTGGTGACCGACCGCCAGTGGACGGCGGATCCCCGGGGCGTGCGGGAGCGCATCGCCGAGCTCGGCTTCCCCGTCTTCGTCAAGCCGGCCCGGGCCGGGTCCTCCTTCGGCATCACCAAGGTGGACGGTCCCGAGGGGCTGGACGCCGCCGTCGAGACGGCCCGGGAGCACGACCGCAAGCTCGTGGTCGAGGCCGGCATCGTGGGGCGGGAGATCGAGTGCGCCGTCCTCCAGGGGCGCGGCAGCGGGGCCGCCCGGACCTCCATGCCGGGGGAGATCGAGATCGTCGACGAGCACGCGTTCTACGACTTCGAGGCGAAGTACGTCTCCCAGGCCTCCGCGAAGCTCAGCTGCCCCGCCGACCTGCCGCCGGAGGCGATCGGCACGATCCGCGAGCACGCCGTGACGGCCTTCGAGGCGCTGGACGGCGAGGGCCTGTGCCGCGCCGACTTCTTCTACACCCCGGACGGGCGGGTGGTCATCAACGAGGTCAACACGATGCCCGGGTTCACGCCCATCTCGATGTACCCGCGGATGTGGGACGCGTCCGGACTCGACTACGCCGGTCTGATCGACGAGCTCCTGGGCCTCGCCCTGGAGCGCCCGGTGGGTCTGCGCTGACGCGCCGTACGCCGCCCGCGGCGCGTCCGCGGGCTTCGTCTCACGCAGCGGGCGACGCGACGACGACGACGTTCTTGCCGACCGCGTCCTGCGTGTAGCAGCTGATCAGGACGATGCGGTGGGGGACGATCTCCCAGATGGCGCTCTCCTTGAGCGTGTCCTTCTCGTAGGTGGTCACGGAGTCCACCACGTAGTCGAGGGTCCCGTGCACGGTCTCCACCTCGAGCTCCGCGCCGACCAGCGCGGGATCGCTCAGCTTGTTGAACGGCAGCTCGACCCGGTCGTAGCTGTGCCCGGCGATGTACGTGGTGTTCTCCGAGCCCTCGCCGGGCATGCCGTACGGCGTGAGCCAGTAGCCGTTGTAGGTCTGCGGCGGCACGAGGGACCCGCCCGCGAGGTCGTCCTCCGTCGGGTCGTAGGGGAGCACGTCCGCGTCGAATCCGACGGCGTCGATGCTCAGACGCAGCGGCGAGGCGGCGGAGGGCGTGTGCCCCAGGAAGGTCTGCACCAGGAACCACTGGTTCATGAGCGCCACCCACAGCACGGCGGCGCACAGCGTCACCACGGCCGCCCGGCGCGCCGGCCGGTCCGTTCCCCCGGCGGGCCCGGGACGTGCCGGCCCGGTCGCGGTGCTGGTGGCCATGCTGTCCCGTCCCCTCCGCTGCTGAGCCGTGCTGTTCCGCCCGGTCCCGGGCCGTTCCGTCCCGTCCTGTGGCACCGGTGTCCCGTCCGGCGCCGCGGAGCGCCGGACGGAGCACCGTGCCGGTGCCGTCCCGCGGACGCCACCGGCACGGCAGGCGACTCAGGCCCCGGTGCGTCCCGCCCTCCGGGCCCGGAGCGCGATCGCCCCGGGAAGGGCCACCGCCGCCGCGAGCAGCGCCGCGAGCAGACCGGCCCCGGCCGACTGCTCGAACGGTGCCGCGGTGAGACGGGTGTCCACGTTGAGACCCGGGTTCGCCGGACCCACGGCGCTCTCCGCGGGCGTCACCGCGGGGAGGACTGCCTCCGGGACCGCGGCCGCGGCCGGTGCCGCGGGAACCGCGCCGGCCGGCCCCGCCGCGTCTGCGGCGGCCGGTGCAGCGGGGAGCGGGGCCTCCGGCAGTGCGGGCAGGCCCGCACCGGCGGGATCCGGGACGTCCTGAGGTGCCGCGGCCGGGACGTCCTGAGGTGCCGCGGCCGGGAGTCCGGGTGCCGCCGCGTCGGCGACGACCGGCACCGGTTCGGGCACCGGGGCCTCCGCGGGTGCGGGTGCGCCGGGCTCGGCGACCAGGACCTCCGGTGCTGCCGCCCCGGGGTCCGCGGCCGGGGCCGGCAGCACCACCTCGGCAACGCCCTCGTCGGTGGATGCGACCACGCCCGGTGGGGCCCCGGTCGCGGACGTGTCGACCGGCACCGTGTCGTCCGGTGCGGCGACGGCCGCCGGGGCGCCCAGCAGCAGGCTCCCCACCAGCACGGTCGTCGAGGCACCGGCGACGGCCAGCCTTCTCGTGTCAGTCATGTCGATGTGTCTCCTGTGTTCCGTAGTCGGCCCGGGCCCACCCCAGGACCGCCAGCGCACCGCACGACCCCGCCGTCCTCCTGTCCGCGCCCCCGCGCGGCCGGACCGGCAGATCATGTCGTGCAGCTCGTCGTCCGGCCGGAACGGGCCGTGCGCCCGCTCGACGGGGCCGGAGCCCCGACCGAAGAACAGCTGTGCTGTTAACTATCGTCCATGGGCGAGCATTAGCAAGGGTGAACCGCTTCGTGACGGCAGGAGACCGGCGGCGGCACGGTCCGCGGCCGCTCTCCCGGCACACCGGGGACCCGGCCGGCCCGGGTCCGTCGTCCCGGCGGCAGACCCGGCATCGGCACGGGACAGCACAAGTGTGGACAGGGGACCGACCCGAGCGGCCGCACCGCTGACGCATGCCTCGCCGCGCTCGCCCCGACCCGCGTCCGCCCCGACCCGCGTTCGTTGCACGGGCGCCGGCGTCGGCCGGTGCATCGACGACACCGTGGCCGCGTCCGGCGAGGCCGGCGCGCGGTGCGCGCGGACGTCGCAGCCCGTGGTCGAGCCGTCCCGGTGCTCCGGTCCCCGCGAGCACGGCCCGGACACCGACCGGATCCGGACGGGGCTCGGCCTGTCCGTCGAGGGACCGGCCGCCGGGGACGTCGAGGTCATCGAGGGGGACGACGGGGTCCGGGACGTGGAACCCCGGTGTTCCGTGGCGCCCACGCACCTCGGGGCCGCCTAGACCCTGCTGATGTCAGGGCAGGACCGGACCCGCGAGATCGCTCCCGGGCAGGCCACGGGCATGCGCCGGACCGTGCGGAAGGGCCCCGTCGCCTCCGTGCGCCCCGAGTGACCGGGTGGGCCCGGCCCGGCGCGGGACCGGGGGAGTCAGCTCTCGCACTCGATGCAGTACTGCGCCCCGTCCTTCTCCCGGGCCAGCTGGCTGCGGTGGCGGACCAGGAAGCACGACATGCAGGTGAACTCGTCCGGCTGCTCGGGCACGACCTGGATGAGCAGCTCCTCCTGGGAGAGGTCCGCACCGGGAAGGTCGATGCCCTCCGCGGTGTCCGCGTCGTCGACGTCGATCGCCGGGCTCTGGGTGGTGGCGCTGCGCTGCGCCTGGATCACCTCGAGGGACTCGTTGGCGGGTTCGTCCTCGGGCTTGACGCGGGGCTCGTCGTAATCGGTGGCCACGAAGGTGCCTCTTTCTGTGCGTGGTGGGGTGCGTGCTGCGATCGCGTGCATGTCCAGCCCACAACCCGGCCGGGCACGGACCTATTCCCGAGCCGGCGGACGGCCGCCCGCGCGGTCCTCGGACGCGCCCGGCGGGGGCCGGGCGTCCTGGCCTGCCGGCGTCAGAGACCCTCCACGGCGTCCTGCAGGTCGAGGCACTGGCGCTCCGCGGGGATCTGCTCCACGGCGGAGCCCAGCTCCACGAGCAGGGTGGAGGACGGCACCGCCGTGCTGTCGAAGACCACCTCGATCGCCGGGTCCCGGCCGTAGGTGGTGGCCGTCCACGTGCCGCTGGCCTCCTCGTCCTGCCGGATCAGCCAGTCGACGTCGTTGACGGAGGAGCACGCGTCGGTGGTGGGTCCCGGCGGCGTCACGCCGCAGCGCACGACCGCCGCCGTGGGCTCGCCGTAGGCCGTGGTGGCCTGGCTCGTCGTCTCGCGCCGGTCGTGCTCGCCGACGGTCCCCGGCATGGCCAGCATCGCCGGGGCGCACCCCGGGTCGGCGGCGTTCTCGGCAGGGTCCACGGTGACGGCGGGGGCGCACCCGGCGAGGAGCGCCGCGAGGGCACCGGCACCCAGCAGGGCGCGGACGGGTCGGATCGGGAGGGTCGGGGGCATGCCCCCAGCGTAATCCTCGGGGCCGCCGCTCCCGCGTCCGGGGCCCTCGTTAGGATGAGCGCCATGACCCGACCCCCGGCGGAGCACCCCCCCGTCCCCGACGCGCCGCCCGGACGAGGCCCCACGGTCGGGGAGCTCTCGGAGGCCGAGCTGCTCGAGCGCGTGCTCCCCCTCCTGCTCCTCCCCGCCGCGGGAGCCGCCGGTCAGGTGCTGCTGGGACCCGGCGACGACTGCGCCGTGGTCGCCGCCCCGGACGGGCGCTACGTGATCACCACCGACACCCAGGTGCAGGACCAGGACTTCCGGCTCGTCTGGCCCACCGGTGTCGTCACCTCCGGCTACGACACCGGCGTGAAGTGCGCGGCGCAGAACCTCGCCGACGTCGCCGCGATGGGTGCGGTCCCCTCGGCCGTGGTCGTCTCGCTGACCATGCCGCCGGAGACGCCCGTCTCCTGGCCCGAGGACTTCGCGCGCGGCCTCGTGGCGGGGGTGCGGGCGATGGGCGCGGACCGCTGCGCCGTGGTCGGCGGGGACCTGGGCGCCGGGCGGGAGCTGTCGGTCACGGCCACCGTGACCGGTGACCTCGAGGGCCGGGAGCCCGTGCGCCGGGCCGGGGCGGGTGACGGCGGGGTCGTGGCGCTCGCCGGGACCACCGGCCGTGCGGCCGCGGGCGTCGCCCTGCTCGAGGACCGCCGCTACACGGCCGGGGCGGACGAACGGCTGGACGGGCTCGTGGCGGCGCAGCTGCGCCCGTGCCCGCCCGTGCCCGCCGGGGCCGCCGCCGCGCGTGCGGGGGCCACCGCCATGATCGACCTCTCCGACGGCCTGCTCCGCGACGCCGGCAGGATCGCCGCCGCCGGCGGCGTCGTGGTGGACCTCGACGCCGCGGCCGTGGCCGACCTGGCCGAGCCCCTGCGACCGGCCGCGCGGCTGCTCGGGGCGGACCCCCTCGAGTGGGTGCTCACCGGGGGCGAGGACCACGGGCTGCTGGCGGTGTTCCCCCGGGGCGTTCCGCTGCCCGGGTCGTTCCGTGCGATAGGCTCGTGTGCGCCCGCGCCCCCCGTGCCCGACGGCACCCGCCCCCGGGTGCTGCTCGACGGCCGAGCGCCCCAGGTCGCTCTCGGGCACCCGGTCGGCGAAGGATGGGATCACTTTGAACCATAGGATCGGATCGAACGCGGCCGTCATGCGGCGGTGGCTCGACCTGGCCCACCGCGACCTCGTGCGCCACAGCCCCGTCCTGAACGCCCTCAACGTCTTCCCGGTCGCGGACGCCGACACCGGGGACAACCTCGCGATCACGGTGCGCGCCGCGGCCGAGGCCGCGGGCGTGCTCGAGACCGGGGACGTCGGGGAGCTGCTGTCCCTCGCCGGGCAGGCCGCCCTCGAGGAGGCCCGCGGCAACTCGGGCACGCTGTTCTCGGTGTTCCTCACGGCCGTGGGGCGCTCCCTCGAGGGGAGCACGCGGATGACGGCCGAGTCCGTGCGGCTCGCCCTCCACGCCGGTCACGTGCGCGCCTGGAGCGTGCTCACGGACCCCGTGCCCGGGACCATGCTCTCCGTCCTGGAGGCGGCCGCCGCCGTGCCCGTGCCGCAGGAGGGCGAGGACGGGTCGAACCAGCAGCTGAAGGACTTCCTCGCCGGGGTCGGCACCGCGGCCCGCGCCGCCGTCCTCGTCACCCCGGACCAGCTCGAGATCCTGCGGGAGACCGGCACGGTCGACGCCGGGGCGCTGGGCATGCTCGTGATCTTCGACGCGCTCGCCCGCACCGTGGGCGGCGACGACGCCGGTGACGAGATCGCGCTCGACCAGCTGATCGACGCCGCCGCCGCACGGGCGGCCGGGGTGGTCGACGCGCCGCACGCCGTGCACGGCGGCGTGGAGGTGATGTGCACCGTGGAGCTGTCCCCGCTGGACGCCGCGGAGCTGCGCCACGAGCTCAGCGAGGTGGGCACCAGTGTGATCATGAGCGCCGTCACCGAGACGGGCGAGGGCTACCGGTGGCGGGTGCACGTCCACGTGCCGCGGCCCGAGGACGCGCTCGCCGTGATCGGCGCCCGCGGCCGGGCCGTGAACCTGACCGTGACCTCCCTCTCGGAGGCGGACGGATGAGGCACGCCTGAGATGGCCCGCTCCCACGGCGGGGCCTTCCCCGGACCGGTCTCCGAGTTCGACCAGCCGCTGGCCGGGCTGCTGGGCCGGACCACGGCGGACCAGCTGGCCCGGCAGCTGTCGGTGTCCACGATCGGGCAGCTGCTCGACCACTTCCCCCGCAGGTACATGCCGCGGGGCGAGCTGACGCCGTTCTCGGAGCTGCGCATCGACCAGCAGGTGACGATCGTGGCCGAGGTCGTGCACGCCTCCACCCGCCAGATGCGCTCCCGGCGCGGTTCGATCACGGACGTGGTGATCACGGACCGTGCGTCGTCGGACCCCGGGCGCCTGTTCGCGGACGGTGATCCGGGTCCGGGCCGCACCATGCGCCTGAGCTTCTTCAACGCGTGGACCGCCGCCAGGGACCTGCCGCCGGGCACCCACGCCCTGTTCTCCGGGAAGGTCGGGCTGTACAACGGCGACGTGACCATGACGAACCCGCACTACGCGATCCTCGACCCCGACGCCCCGGAGGCCGGGGAGACCGCCGAGGAGCGCGCCGGCCGGCCCATCCCGATCTACCCGGCCACGGCCAAGCTGACCACGGACAAGATCGCCCGGGTGGTGCACTCGCTGCTGCCGGTCGTGGACTTCGGGGCGGTCCCGGACCCGCTGCCGGACGGGATCCGCGAGCGGGAGCGGCTCATGGGGCTCGAGGAAGCGTACTGGCAGGTCCACCGTCCCCGGGACACCCGCGCCCACGGGGAGGCGCGCCGCCGGTTCCGCTACCAGGAGGCGTTCCTGCTCCAGTGCGCCCTGGCCCGCCGCCGGGTCGAGCTCGCCGCCCACCCCACGACCCCCCGCCCGGGCGTCGCCGACGGGATGCTCGCGACGTTCGACACCGGTCTGCCGTTCGAGCTCACCGCCGGGCAGCGGGCCGTGGGGGAGGAGCTCGCCGCAGAGCTGGCCGGGAGCCGTCCCATGAACCGGCTGCTCCAGGGGGACGTCGGCGCGGGCAAGACGCTCGTGGCCCTGCGCGCCATGCTCCAGGTCGTGGACTCCGGGGCGCAGGCCGCCCTGCTGGCACCCACCGAGGTGCTCGCCGCCCAGCACCACGGCTCCGTGGTCCGCGCCCTCGGCCCGCTCGCGCACGGCGGCCAGCTCGGCGGGGACCCGGACGGCACGCAGGTGGTGCTGCTCACCGGGTCGATGGGCGCCGCCGCGCGCAGGCGCGCGCTGCTGCAGATCGCCTCGGGGGAGGCCGGGATCGTCATCGGCACCCACGCGCTGCTCTCCGAGGTCGTCCAGTTCGCCGACCTCGGGCTGGTCGTGGTGGACGAGCAGCACCGCTTCGGCGTGGAGCAGCGCGACCGGCTGCGGGACAAGGCCGGCCGGCCCCCGCACCTGCTGGTGATGACCGCCACCCCCATTCCGCGCACCGTGGCGATGACCGTCTTCGGGGACCTGGACGTCTCCGTCCTCGACCAGCTGCCCGCGGGCCGGCAGCCGATCGCGACCCACACCGTGGGGCTCGTGGAGCACCCGGGGTGGGAGCAGCGCCTGTGGCGGCGCGCCCGCGAGGAGATCGACGCGGGCCGGCAGGTCTACGTCGTCGCCCCCAAGATCGGCGACGACGAGGATCCTCCGCCCGCCGCCTCCCTCGCGGAGTCGGCCCGCGCCGCGGCGTCGGAGGACGAGGAGACCGAGGGGCCGATGGCGTCCGTCACGTGGCTGGCCGAGCTGATCGCGGCCGAGCCCGTCCTGGCGGGCGTGCGCGCCGAGGTGCTGCACGGCCGGCTCGACACGGACCGCAAGTCCCGCCTCATGGAGGAGTTCGCCGCGGGGGACGTGCAGCTGCTCGTGTGCACCACCGTGGTCGAGGTCGGCGTGGACGTCCCCAACGCGACCCTCATGGTCATCGTCGACGCCGACCGGTTCGGCATCTCCCAGCTCCACCAGCTGCGCGGGCGGATCGGACGGGGCGGGCACGCCGGGACGTGCCTGCTCGTCACCCGGCGCCCGGCCGAGCACCCGTCCCGGGCGCGGATCGAGGTGGTGGCCGGATCCACCGACGGTTTCGCACTGGCCCGGGCGGACCTCGAGCTGCGCCGCGAGGGCGACATCCTCGGCGCCGCGCAGTCCGGGGGCCGCTCGACGCTGCGCCTGCTCCGGGCGCTCGACGACGCCGAGCTCATCGAGCGCGCCCGCCGGGACGCCGTGGCTCTTCTCGGCGAGGACCCGGGACTGCTCGAGCACCCGGAGCTGGCCGAGGCCATCGAACGCTATCTCGACCCGGACGCCGAGGCGTTCCTGGACCGGGGATGAGGCCCGTGCCGCCGAGGACGGGGAAGGAGACCGCATGAGCCGGATCATCGCCGGTGCCGCCGGCGGGCTGCGCCTGCGGTCCGTGCCGGGCCAGGGCACCCGGCCCACGACCGACCGGGTCAAGGAGTCGCTCTTCGCGCGCCTCGAGGCGTGGGGGATGCTCGAGGACGCCCGGGTCCTGGACCTGTTCGCCGGCTCGGGGGCCCTGGGCTGCGAGGCGGCGAGCCGCGGCGCGTCCGCCGTGACCCTGGTGGAGCGGCACCCACCCGCGGTGCGGGTCTGCCGGGCCAACGCCGCGGTGGTCCACGGGGCCCTGGGGCGCGACGACGTCGTCGAGGTCCGGCACGGGGCCGTCGGCGCCTACCTGGCGGATCCCGCCGCGGGCCCGTGGGACCTCGTGCTGGCCGACCCGCCCTATCCGCTGCCGGAGGCGGAGCTCTCGGCGAGCCTCGCACCGCTGACCGGCCGGCTGCGGCCCGGCGGGGTGGTGGTCGTCGAGCGCTCCTCCCGCTCCCCGGAACCGGGCTGGCCGCCGGGCCTGCACCGCTTCGAGCACCGGCGGCACGGGGAGACGACCACCTGGTTCGCCGAGACGGACGTCACATCGTCACCGTCGACCGGCGCGCCGGACTGAGCACCTGCCGCGCCGCGCGCAGCCGCTTTGGCAAGATGCGACAGGCATCATCGAGCACGGGCCACCGGCCCGGGAGGAACGGAGGACGTCCATGAGGATCACGGTTCTGGGTACGGGCTATCTGGGGGCCACGCACGCCGCGTCGATGGCGGAGATGGGCTTCGAGGTGCTGGGGGTGGACGTGGACCCGGAGAAGGTCGACGCCCTGTCCCGCGGTGAGCTGCCCTTCCACGAGCCGGGCCTGGGCGAGCTGCTGCGCAAGCACGTGGCCGGAGGGCGGCTGCGCTTCACCACGTCCTACGAGGAGGCCGGGGCCTTCGGCGACGTGCACTTCGTGGGGGTGGGCACTCCGCAGCGGGCCGGGTCCTTCGCCGCGGACATGCGCTACGTCGACGCCGCCGTCGGCTCGATCGCCGCGGCCGCCACCAAGGACTGCGTGATCGCGGGCAAGTCCACGGTCCCGGTCGGCTCCGCCCGCCGGCTGGCGGATCTGGCGAGGGCCTCCGCCCGGGACGGGGTGGAGGTCTCGCTGGTGTGGAACCCCGAGTTCCTGCGCGAGGGCTACGCCGTGGCCGACACCCTGACCCCGGACCGCATGGTGCTGGGTGCGGAGGACGCGGCCGCCGAGGCGGTGATGCGCCGGGTCTACGCCCGGCAGCTGGAGGCGGGGGTCCCGCTGATCGTCACCGACTACGAGACCGCCGAGCTGGTGAAGGTCGCGGCCAACGCCTTCCTGGCCACGAAGATCTCCTTCATCAACGCCCTGTCCGAGCTCACCGAGACGGTGGGCGGGGACATCCGCACCCTGGCGGACGCGATCGGCCTCGACGAGCGGATCGGACGGAAGTTCCTCAACGCCGGGGTCGGCTTCGGCGGCGGCTGCCTGCCCAAGGACATCCGTGCCCTGCGCGCCAGGGCCGCGGAGCTGGGGGTCGAGCAGGCGGTGCGCTTCCTCGCCGAGGTCGACGACATCAACGTCCGCCGCCGCGGGCACACCGTGGAGACGGTCACGCAGATGCTCGGCGGGTCCGTGGTGGGCAAGCAGGTGGCCGTGCTGGGGGCGGCCTTCAAGCCCGACTCCGACGACGTGCGCGACTCCCCGGCCCTGGACATCGCCGCCCGGCTGCACTCGATCGGGGCGGAGGTGGCCGTCTACGACCCGAAGGCCAACGCCAACGCGGCCAAGCGGTATCCGCGCCTGGACTACGTCGACTCCCTGGAGGCGGCCGTGACCGGGGCGGAGGTCGTGGTCCTGCTGACCGAGTGGGCGGAGTTCAAGGCCCTCACGCCCGAGCAGCTCGACCCGCTGGTGGCCGTCCCGCAGATCCTCGACGGGCGCAACGTGCTCGACCCCGAGCGCTGGACCGCCGCCGGCTTCACCTACCGCGCCCTCGGCCGCCGGGCGGCCGGGGTCTGAGCCCCGGTCCGGCGGGCGCGGCGTCCCGTCGCCCCCGCACCCCCGGGGAGCCCTGGCGGCGGGGATCCGGGACCGCGGTGGCGATCCGGCACGGGGCGGGACCCGGGGCGTGCCGGTGCCGACCGGCTCAGCCGGCCAGCTGCCGCCCGGCCCGTTCCAGGACGTCCAGGCGCTTGCCGAAGGAGAAGCGCATCCAGGACGCGTACAGCTCCCGGTGCCGTTCGGAGGCGAGGGCCGGCACGGGCACGCCCACCACGCCGGCCCGCTCGGCCAGCACCGGGGCCAGCTGCGCCGCGTCCTCGACCCCGTGGCGCTCGCACAGCCCGCGCACGTCCGCCACGACGAAGAAGGTGCCCTGCGGCTCGAGGGGTGCCGCGCCCGCCGCGGCCAGACCCCGCACGAGCACGTCGCGGCGGCGCCGGAAGTCCTCCGTGAGCCGCTCGTAGAACGCACCGGGCAGGCCCAGGGCGGTGGTCGCACCGATCTGCAGGGGCGTGGCGGCGCTGTGCGTGAGGTAGGCCTTGGTGGCGCGCACCGGGCCCACGAGATGGGCCGGGCCGCTGACCCAGCCCACGCGCCAGCCCGTGGCCGAGAAGGTCTTGCCCACCGAGGACACGGTGAGGGTCCGCTCGAAGGCCCCCGGCAGCGCGGCCAGCGGCCGGTGCGGGCCGGTGTAGCGCAGGTGCTCGTAGACCTCGTCGGTCACCACCACGCAGTCGTGCTCGGCGGCCAGCTCGGCCACGCGGGCCAGCACGGCGTCGTCGAGCACGGTGCCCGTGGGATTGTGCGGGTCGTTGAGGATCACCATGCGGGTGCGGGGCCCGAAGGCCGCGGCGAGGCGGTCGAGGTCGGGGGCGAAGCGCGGCGGCTCGAGGGGGACCGTGACCAGGCGTGCGCCCGCGAACTGCACGACGGCACCGTAGAGGTCGTAGTGCGGCTCGAACGTGACCACCTCGTCCCCGGGCCGCAGGAACGCGAGCAGACTCGCGGCCAGGCCCTCCGACGCGCCCACGGTCACGACGACGCCGGAGCCCGGGTCCAGGTCGATCCCGTAGCAGCGCCGCTGGTGCTCGGCGACGGCCTCCTGCAGCAGCGGGAGCCCCGCCACCGGGGAGTACTGGTTGCCGCCGCCGTGCAGCGCGGCGACCGCCGCGTCCAGCATCTCCGGCGGCCCGTCGACGTCCGGGAAGCCCTGCCCCAGGTTGATGGCGCCCGTCCGTGCGGCCAGCCGCGACATCTCCTCGAAGACGGTCCCGGAGAGCTCCCCGGTGCCGGTCAGCAGACCGCCCCCGCGGGCCATCCGCTCCCACGGGGGGCCGGGCGGGGGCGGGACGGCGGCGTCGTTGGCATCCATGGCGGCCAGTCTAGGGTCCCGCGGCCCCGGGCGGAGCGGGCCTAGGATGGCAGCCATGCACCGAGCGATCTGCCCCGGCTCCTTCGATCCCGTCCACAACGGCCACGTGGCGGTCGTCGCGCGCGCCGCGGCCCTCTTCGACGAGGTCGTGGTCGCGGTCTCCACGAACCCGCACAAGCGCTACCGCTTCGACGAGGAGCGGCGGCTGGCCCTGGTCGAGGAGAGCCTCGCGGGCATCGCCGGCGTCGTTGTCGAGCCCATGGGCGCAGGCCTGCTCGCGGAGTACGCGGCCCACCGCGGCGCGGTCGCCCTGGTCAAGGGTCTGCGCTCGGGGGAGGACTACGAGTACGAGGTGCCGATGGCCACCATGAACCGCCACCTCACGGCGGTGGAGACGGTGTTCCTGCCCGGGGACCCGCAGTTCCTGCACCTGTCCTCGACGCTCGTGAAGGAGGTCCAGGGCCTCGGCGGGGACGTCTCCGGATACGTGCCGGCGCACGTGCTGCGGGCCCTCCGGGACTGAGCGGGCCCGCTCGGTCCCGGGCGCCGCGAGTCCTCCCGTTTGAGAACGCGCGGCAGGGCACGCTAACATGGTCCGTCGGTCAGAATTTCACCAGGAGTCAGTCATCAGTCGCGAGAACAGTTCGCCCCTCACCATCGGTGTCCGGGACCTCGAGCACCGCCCGGGGACGATGCGGCTCCTGGAGGAGGTTGTGCCCGCGCCGGAAAACTTCGGCAACGCACTCATCGGCGCCCCGGAGGGCTCGGACATCGACCTGGACCTCCGGCTGGAATCCGTCCACGACGGGATCCTGGTGTCCGGCACGGCCGGCGTGGTCATCCACGGCGAGTGCAGCCGGTGCCTCGACCCGATCGACTACGATCTGGACGTCGACGTGCAGGAGCTCTACGTCTTCGACGCCCCCACCGGCGGTGGCGAGGAGTCCGAGGACGACCAGATGTATGAAGTTCAGGACGAGAGCATCGACCTCGAACCCATGCTTCGGGACGCAGTGATCACGCAGCTGCCGTTCCAACCGGTGTGCCGGGAGGACTGCCAGGGGTTGTGCGCCCAGTGCGGCGCGCGCCTGGAGGACGACCCGGGACACCACCACGAGGTGCTCGATCCTCGCTGGAGCGCCCTGTCGGGCCTGCTCGAGCAGGACACCTCGACCGAGACGACCGAACCGAGAGAAGAGAGATAGCCGTGGCTGTTCCGAAGCGGAAAATGTCCCGTGCCAACACCCGTGCACGCCGTTCCCAGTGGAAGGCGACCGCGCCGAAGCTGGTCAAGACCGTCGAGAACGGCAAGGTCAGCTACAGCCTGCCGCACCAGGCCAAGGTCGTGACCGACTCCGCCGGGACCGCGCTGTTCCTGGAGTACAAGGGCCGCAAGGTGGCCGACGCCTGACCACGGTGACCCCCACCGCGGCACCACAGGACCTGCTGGAGCGTCTCGGCGTCGACATCGACGCCGGGACGCTTCGTCTTGCCCTGACCCACCGGTCCTACGCGTACGAGCACGAGGGGCAGGGCCACAACGAACGGCTCGAGTTCCTCGGTGACTCCGTGCTGGGCCTCGCGGTCACCGACGAGATCTTCCACCGCTACCCCGACGACTCCGAGGGCAACCTCGCGAAGATCCGCTCGGCGGTGGTGAGCACCCGCACCCTGGCCGAGCTCGCCCGGACCCTGGACGTGGGTCCGCACATCCGCCTGGGCAAGGGCGAGGTGCGCACCAACGGGCACGAGAAGGCCTCGATCCTGGCCGACACCATGGAGGCCCTGATCGGCGCCGTGTACGTGAGCTCCGGGCTCGAGGCGGCCCGGGCGTTCGTGCTGCGGCTCGTGGTGCCCCTGCTGGAGGACGACTTCGTGCTGGGCGAGGGCCGGGACTGGAAGACCGAGATCCAGGAGCTCGCGGCGGCCCGCGGCCTGGGACCCGTCCGCTACGCCGTGGCGGGCACGGGCCCGGACCACGACCGCCGCTACGAGGCCCACGTGCTCGTGGGGGGCCAGGACCACGGCACCGGGACCGGCACCACCAAGAAGGAGGCCGAGCGCTCCGCCGCGGCGCAGGCCTGCGCGGCCCTGGCGGCCCGCCGCGGTGCCTGAGGGCGTGCCGGGGGGCGACCGTGCCTGAGCTGCCCGAGGTCGAGGTCGTGCGCCGCGGCGTGGAGCGCTGGGTGGTGGGGCGCCGGATCGAGTCCGTGCAGGTCCTGGACCCGCGCTCGGTGCGCCGCCACGAGGCCGGGCCCGTCTCCTTCGCGCACGAGCTCGACGGCGCGGTCGTCGCCGACGCGGTGCGCCGGGGCAAGTTCCTGTGGCTGCCCCTCACCGGCACCGGCGCGGCACCGCCGCAGGAGGCGCTGCTCGTCCACCTCGGGATGAGCGGGCAGCTGCTCGTCGAGGACGCCGGGCAGCCCGACGAGAAGCACCTCAAGGTGCGCCTGGACCTCTCCGAGCGCCCCGGCACCCCGGCGCAGCTGCGGTTCGTGGACCAGCGGATCTTCGGCGGCATGCTCCTGGACCGGCTCGTCCCCACCGACGACGGGGCACCGGGCGGGTGCTCCGCGGCGGAGGCCCCGCTGGTGCCGGCCCGGGCCGCCCACATCGCCCGGGACCTCCTGGATCCCGCCTTCGACGGGGACCGCTTCCACGACCGGCTGCGCCGGCGACGGACCGGGCTCAAGCGCGCGCTGCTCGACCAGTCGCTCGTCTCCGGGATCGGCAACATCTACGCCGACGAGGCGCTCTGGGAGGCGCGCCTGCACTGGGCCCGCCCCACCGACACCCTCCGGCGCCCCGAGACGCGGCGCGTGCTCGCCGCCGTCCGGGAGGTGATGGTCCGTGCCCTCGCGGCCGGCGGGACGAGCTTCGACTCGCTCTACGTCAACGTCAACGGGGAGTCGGGGTACTTCGCCCGCTCCCTCAACGCCTACGGCCGGGCCGCGCTGCCCTGCCCCCGCTGCGCGGCGGAGGGCCGGAGCACGCTGATCGTCCGGGAGCAGTTCATGAATCGCTCCTCGTACCGCTGCCCCGTCTGCCAGCGCACGCCCCGCAACGCCCGGCTCTGACCGGCCCGCCGGGAGCGGCTCAGGAGCCCCCGGCGGAGGCCGGGCCCGCGGCCGGCGTCGCGGCGTCCTCCCGGGGATGCGTCCGGTAGTGCCCGGCCAGCCGCTCCATGCCCTCCTCGACCGTCACGGCGGGTGCCCAGTCGAGCACCTCGCGGGTGGTCCGCTGCTCGAACCAGTGCGCCGTGGACATCTGCTCGGCCAGGAAGGCCGTCATCGGCGGCTCGTCCGCCCCCGGGCGGAGCGCCCACACCTTCTCGATCACCGTGCCCGCGAGCCGGGCCAGGGCGCCCGGCACCCGGCGGGTCGGGGCGTCCACGCCGGCGGCCCGGCAGAAGCCCGCGACGAGCTCGCCCACGGTGCGGGGCTGGCCGTTCGTGACCACCAGCGCCCTGCCGTGGGACCAGTCGATGCGCTCCAGGGCGCGGACGATCGCCTCCGCCGCGTTGTCCACGTAGGTGGTGTCGATCAGCGCCGCGCCGTGGTCCAGTAGCGGCAGCCGCCCCGTCGCGGCGCGGTCGACGATCCGCTCGACGAGCTGGGTGTCCCCGGGGCCCCACACGATGTGCGGGCGCACGGCCGCGACCCGCAGCCCCCGGCCGTCCGCCTCGAGGGCGAGCAGCTCGGCCGCGGCCTTGGACCGGGCGTAGTTCCCGCGGGCGTGCACGGGATCCGCCGGCTGCGCGCTCTCGCCCACGATCGACTCGCCCGTGTGGGCGACCGAAGGGGAGGAGACGAACACGACGTTCTGCACGCCGGCGCGCTTGGCGGTCTCCAGGACCACCCGCGTGCCGGTGACGTTGGTCAGCACGAATTCGTCCCACGCCCCGGCGAAGGAGACCTTGGCGGCGAGGTGGACGACGTCGTCGACCCCGTCCATGGCACGGGCGACGGCGTCCGGGTCCGAGACGGAGCCCAGGACCTCCTCGACGTGCGGCTGGTCGGCCAGCGGGGCGTGCCGGCGCTGCAGCAGCCGGACCGTCCAGTCCCGGGCGGCCAGCAGCCGGGCCACGTGCTCGCCGAGCATCCCGGAGGCCCCGGTGACGAGCACCGTGCGCCCGGCGCCGCTCAGCTCCTGCCGCCCGTGCTCCGCCTCGTGGCTGCCGGAGTTGTCCCGCGGGGCGCCCTGCGACGACGGGGCGTCGGGGGCGGGGACCTTGTCGTCGTGCGCGCCGTCCTGGCGGTGCTTGCCGTTCACGGGTTCCTGATCCTTCCTCCGGCCAGGGCGGAGTCCGCCCATCCGGCCAGCAGGGCTCGGTCGATCTTGGAGTTGTGCCGGATGTCGGTGGGGTGCTCGGGGACCACGAGCACGGCGGCGAGGTCCAGTCCGGTGGCCCGCCGCACGGCGGCGCGCACGGCCCAGGAGAGCAGGGGGTCGGCGGGACCGGGGCGCTCGGCCCGCGGGACGGTCTCCACGACGGCCACGGGCACCTGGGCGCCCGCCGGGCCCACCCCGACGACGGCCGTGCGGCCGGCCCCGGGCACGGTCTGCGCCGCGTGCTCGGCGGCCACCGGTGTCAGCACGCCTCCGGCGGAGAGGATCACGTGCGCGAGGCGGCCCTCGACCCACAGCCGGCCGGCGGCGTCGACGTGCCCCACGTCCCCGGTGCGGTGCCAGCCGGGCAGCTGGGTGCTGAGGTGCTCCGTGTACCACAGGCGGTCGTAGCGGTCCTTGACGTGCGGGGCGCGGGCGACGATCTCGCCGGTCACCCCGGGCTCCGTCGTGATCTCGTCCACCGGGGTCCCGTCCGGGCGCAGGGCGGTGACGCCGAGCTCGGCGCCGTGCACGGCGGTGCCCACGCACACGCCGTTGCCGGCGCCGGCCACGGCGGAGCCCGCTCCGTCTCGTGCGGCCTGCCGGATGGTGCCCAGGGTGACGTCCGTGAGCGGCAGCCCCTCGGTCATCCCGTAGGGGGTGTGCAGCGTGGCCGCGGGCACGAGCTCCTGCAGCTGCTCCAGCAGCTGCTCCGGGAGGGGGGCGCCGGCCGAGAGCACGAGCTCCACGAGGCCGAGGGCCTGCCGCTGCCCCTCGTCCAGTTCGTGGCGGGTGGCGAGGACGTTGCTGATCGCCGCGGGGGAGAGGAACACGGCCGTCGCCCGGATCGCCGACGCGGCGTCGGCCAGGGCCCGGGCCGTCAGGGTCTTCGGGGCGGTGACGTCCATGTCGGGGGTCACCGAGGTGGTCCCCATCGCCGGGCCGAGCAGCGCGAACGGCGCGAAGCCGGCCACGAGCCCCGTGCCGTCCGTCAGCCCGTACGTGCCGCGCACGGCGTCGCGCATGGCGGAGAGCTGCCGGTGGGTGTAGACGACGCCCTTGGCCGGGCCCGTGGACCCGGAGGTGAACAGCACCACGGCGTCCGCGTCGGGGTCCGGGGCGGGCAGCTCCGCCCGGACGGACGTCTCCAGCAGACGGGGCACGTCGTGGGCCACGCCGAGGGCGCGACGGGAGACGGGGTCGAGGCGCTCCAGGGAGATCCGGGTGCCCGGCCAGCCCAGCGCCCGCCCGGCCACGAGGGCCTTGCGGATGCCCACCAGCCAGTCCGGCCCGGCTCCCTTGAGCGCCCGGGTCAGGCCCTTGGGCCCCAGGCCGGTGTCCGCGACGACCACCACGGCGCCGATCCGCAGGCACGCGTAGAGCAGGGCGGTGAGGTCGGAGCCCGGCGGGACCATCAGGTTCACCCGGTGCCCGGGGCGCACGCCGATCCGGACCAGGCCCGCGGCGAGGCGGTCCACGCGGTCGGCGAGGTCGGCCCAGCTCAGGCTCGCCCGCACCGGGACCGCGGGGTCCCCCGCGCCGCCGGACGCGCGGGCCATGTCGACCACGGCGAGCCCGAGGTCGGCACGCCGCTCGTCGAGCTCCGCGGTGAACGGCACGTGCTCGCCGCGGGCGGTCGCCCGGCGCTGCACGTGCAGCTCGCGGCGGGCCGGGCCGGGCCCGAACCGGTCGGCGAGCCAGGCCATCACCGGGCCGGCGATGTCGCGGGCCTCGGGCAGCAGGTGCTGGGCGCCCTCGAAGCGGTGGACGTCGGCGTGCGGCAGGCGCCGCACGAGGTCCTGGAGGTAGCGCTCCTGGAACACGGGGTCCCCGGTCCCCCAGAGGAGCAGCGCGGGCACCTCCATCCCGGCCACGCCGGCGGCGATCCGCTCGAAGCGCGCATGGGAGGGGTGGTCGGCCGGGACGGGGATGTCGGCCACGAAGTGGCGGATCGCCTCGCGCCGCTCGCCCGTGGCGTACGGCGCCCGGTAGGCGGCCCGGACGTCCGCGGGCAGGGACGGATCGGCCAGTGCCAGGGCCACGTCGAGGAACGCCGTGGTGCGCTCGGTGAGCGTGGGGTGCGCGGCCGGGGCCAGCGCCAGGCGCAGGGAGGCGGGGATCCGCTCGGCGCCGTCGTGGTGGACGGCCGTGTTGGTGAGGATCGTGCCGCGGTGCACGGACGGGTGCTCCAGCGCCCAGCCGCAGGAGATCAGCCCGCCCCAGTCGTGGGCGAGGGTCACCACCGGCGTCTCGGCGTCGTCCAGGCCCAGCTCGGCGGTGAGGTCGGCCAGGTCCCGGATCCGGTCGTCGAGGCGCCGGAAGAGCCCGGTGCGCTCGGAGAAGCCCATGTCCAGCTGGTCCACGGCCACGACGCGCCACGGGTTGGCCGGATCCAGGCCGGCGGCCAGGACGTCGCGCCACAGGTAGGACCAGGTGGGGTTGCCGTGCACGGCGAGCACCGTTCCGCGGGGGACCAGGCCGGCGGCCTCCAGGGAGTCGGCGTTGTCCAGGACGTGCCAGCGACGGCGGCGACCGGGCACCGGTTCCACGGGCGCGGTCGAGGCGACCGTGACCGTGCGCGACCAGGCCGGGTCCACTCCCGGCAGGGGCACCTCCGTCATGGGCAGCCGCGCCGCGCCCGGCCCCCCGGTCGTCGCGGTCGTGGACGGTCGTCTGCGTGCCATGGTCGTGGGGCTCCTCCGGGGTGCGGTCGTGCGGGTGCGGTGGTGCGGTTCAACGCCGGCGGATCACCAGTCGATCTCCATGTAGGTCGCGTTGAGCCCGGAGCCCACGCCGAGCAGCAGGACGCGCTCGTCGGGCTCGAGCCGCTCGGCCTCGAGGGCGAGGGTCATCGGCAGGGCCGCGGCCGCGACGTTGCCCCAGAAGGGGAAGGTGATCGGGAACTTCTCCGGGTCGATCCCGACGTCCTGGAACAGCTTGTTGGTGTGCGACGTGGAGACCTGGTGGCCGATGTAGCGGTCCATCCCGGCCCAGTCCCAGCCGTCCTCGTGCGCGTCGTGCCAGGCGTCCGCGAGCAGCCCCACGCCGTGCTTGAGCAGCCCCGTGGCGTCCGTGTACATGCCGTCGAAGCCGCCGATGCACAGCCCGTGGTGCTCGGTCGCGGAACGCGTGACGGATCCCGCGATGCGGTGGCCCTCGGGGTGCCGGTCGGCCGGGCCGACCACCGCGGCGGCCGCTCCGCAGCCGAGGGTCAGGGTGGCGAACTCGCGCACCACGTCCGCCCGGGTCACGTCCGGTCCCTGGAGCCGCTCGTAGGTCTCGCGGTGCCAGGGGGTCGGGTCCTCGCCGGCGACGACGACCGCGTAGTCGATCGCGCCCGAGTCGATCATCGTCGAGGCGATCGTGAGCCCGTTGACGAAGCCGAGGCACGCGTTGGTGACGTCGAAGTTCAGCGCGGAGGGAGCCAGTCCGAGCCGGTGGTGGACGGACACCGAGACGGCCGGCTCGTAGCCGTCACGGGTCACCGAGGCGTTGATGAGCAGCCCCACCTGGTCCGGCCGGACACCGGCGTTCGCCAGGGCCGCCTCGCCCGCCTCCACGGCGCCGTCCGTGAAGTGGCGCCCCGGGGCCCACACGCGGCGTTCGTTGACGCCCGCGAGCCGCTCGAGGAGGCCCTTCGGCATCTTCAGTCGCGCGAACGTCTCCTCCAGGACCTCGTCCGCGTGGGACGAGGGCACCACCTCGTCGGCCTCGACCTTGGTGATGGCCAGAAGGGCGGAATTGCGGTGACGGATCGAGGAATTACCGGTCAAGGTCTCTGGCTTTCGTTAGGGTCTCGCCGACGTCCCCGGCCGGCCCACGGAGGGCGCGGTCACGGGGAGGGGCGGTCGTGCTGGTCGCGGTCAGTCTAGCCGCCGGTTCCCGGCGCGGGGTCCGCACCCCGTCGTTTCTCTGTAGGCTTATCGTTCGCCCGCGTCGTCGCCGACCGCGGCCGTCG
>NZ_JBISWJ010000004.1:0-31809 GCF_044462225.1 Kocuria kalidii
GGGATCCCGGCCACCCCGACGGCGTCCGGGCCCCCGGGTACAGTGGGGGCGACCCTCGACACCCCCACCCAGGAGACCGGCGACCCGTGCACCTGAAGACCCTGACCGTGCGGGGGTTCAAGTCGTTCGCCTCGGCCACGACCTTCGAGTTCGAGCCCGGGGTGACCGCCGTCGTCGGGCCCAACGGCTCGGGCAAGTCCAACGTGGTCGACGCCCTGGCGTGGGTCATGGGGGAGCAGGGGGCGAAGTCCCTGCGCGGCGGCAAGATGGAGGACGTCATCTTCGCCGGCACCGCCGGCCGGGCCCCGCTCGGGCGCGCCCACGTGTCGCTGACCATCGACAACGCCGACGGCGCCCTGCCCATCGAGTACGCCGAGGTCACGATCTCGCGCACGCTCTTCCGCTCGGGGGGCTCCGAGTACGCGGTCAACGGCCGGCCGTGCCGGCTGCTCGACATCCAGGAGCTGCTCTCCGACTCCGGGCTGGGCCGCGAGATGCACGTGATCGTGGGCCAGGGCCAGCTCGACCGGATCCTGCACGCCACCCCGGAGGAGCGCCGCGGCTTCGTCGAGGAGGCCTCCGGGATCCTCAAGCACCGCCGTCGCAAGGAGCGGACGCTGCGCAAGCTCGAGGCCATGCAGGCGAACCTCGACCGGCTCGAGGACCTCACCGCGGAGATCCGCCGGCAGCTCACCCCGCTCGGGCGGCAGGCGAGGACGGCCCGCCGGGCCCGGCGGATCCAGCACGAGGTCCGGGACGCCCGGGCCCGGCTGCTGGCCGACGACCTCGTGCGGGCCCGCACCGAGCTCGCCGTCGACGAGGACGCCGAGCGCCGGATGCGCGCGGAGCGGGCGGACGCCGAGCGGGCGCTCGACGCCGGCCGCGCCCGTCAGGCCGACGTCGAGGCCCGCGCCGCCCGGGCCACACCGGCCCTGAACGCCGCCCGGGACACGTGGTACCAGCTCACCGCCGTGCAGGAGCGCTACCGGTCCCTGGCCTCGCTCGCCGCCGAGCGGCGCCGCCTGCTGGGGACCGCCGCCGAGCCCGCCGAGGCGGGCCGGGACCCGGCCCGGCTCGACGCCCAGGCGGTCCGCACCCGTGCGGAGCAGCACCGGCTCCTCGAGCAGGTCGAGGACGCCACCGACGCCCTCGCCGAGGCCATCCAGGAGCGCGAGGACGCCGAGGCCGCCGCGCGGGCCCAGGACGGCGTGGTCACGGGCCTGCTCCGCGCGGCCGCCGACCGGCGGGAGGGCACGGCCCGGCTCACCGGGGCGGTCTCGGCGGCCCGGTCCCGGGTCGAGGCGGCGGAGAACGAGCTCTCCCGCCTGCACACCACCCACGCGGACGCCGGGCGGCGCCGGGAGCGGGCCGGCGCCGAGACCGACAGCCTCGGCCTCGCCGCCCAGGACGCCGCGGGCGCGGCCGAGCAGGCACGCGCGCGGCACGAGGAGGTCGCCGCCGCCGACGCCGACGCCCGCACCGCGGCCCGGGCGGCCGAGGCCGCGGCCCAGGAGCTGCTGCGGGCCCACGACGCCCAGCGCGCCCGCGCCGAGACGCTGCGTGCCGCCCTGCGCCAGCCCGACGGCTCCGCGGCCGTCCGGGACCGGCACGCCGAGGCCGTGCTCGGCGCCGTGACCGACCTCGTCGACGTCGAGCCCGGCTGGGAGCGGGCGGTGACGGCCGCCATGGGTCCCTACGCCGAGGGCCTCGCCGTGCGCTCCCACGGCGCCGCCGTCTCCGTGTTCGACGCCCTGCGGGCGGACGGCGTGGGGCGCGTGCACCTCCTGGTGGCGGGGGACGGGTCCGCGCGGCCCGCGCCGCCGCTCCCCGACCGGCCGGGGGTCCGCCCGGCCGGCGCCGTCCTGCGCGCCGGCCGGGAGGAGGCCGTCGGCCGGGAGGAGGGCGCCGGCCGAGGGGCCGCCGCCGACGACGTCCGGCGCGGCGCGGCCGCCGTCCGGGCGCTGCTGGCGGGGACCGTGCTCACGGAGGACGCCGCCACGGCGGCCCGGGTCGTGGCGGACCGGCCCGAGCTGACCGCCGTGACCCGGGACGGCGACGTGTTCACGGGCAGCAGCGCCTGGGGCGGGGCCGCGGAGGCGGCCGGCACGCTCGAGACCCGTGCCGCGGCCGAGCGCGCCGAGGCGGAGCGGGCCGAGCTCGCCACCGCCCTCGAGGACGCGCGTGCCGCGGCCCGCGCGGCGTCCGGGGCGCGGGACGCCACCCGCCGGGACGCGGAGGAGTCCGCGGCGGCCCTGCGCGCCGCCGAGCGCGCGGCGGACCGTGCCGCGGCGGAGCTCTCCCGCGTCCGGGCCGTCATGGACTCCGCCGAGGCGGAGACCCGGCGCTTCGACGAGCAGGTGGCGGCCGCGCGCCAGCACCTGGGCCGGGAGCAGGAGCGTCTGCACGAGGTCGCCGAGCGCCTCCGGACCGCCGAGCAGCACGGCGAGGAGGACACCGAGGCCGCGCAGCTCGAGGCGGCAGCCCGCCGCGACGAGCTGCACCGGGCGGCCACGGCGGCCCGCACCGCCGAGACCGAGGCCCGGCTGGCCCTGCGCTCCCTCGAGGAGCAGGCCCGGGCCCTCGGCAACCGGGCGGCGTCCCAGGAACGGGCCGCCGCCGCGGAGCGCCGGGCGCGGGACGAGGCCGAGCGCCGGGCCCGGCGCCGCCGGCTCCAGGCCCGCAACGCCGAGGCGGTGCTCGCCGCCGCGGAGCAGCTGCTCGGGCTCGCCGCGGGGTCCGCCGCGGCCGCCGCCGGAGCACGGGACCGGGCCGAGGCGGTCCGGGCGGGTCTGGACGCGGAGCTGACGGACCTGCGCGGGGCCAACGACCGGCTCGCCGCCCGGCTCGCCGAGCTCACCGGCGCCGTCCACCGGGACGAGCTGGCCCGCACCCAGCAGCGGTCCCGGATCCAGGCGCTGGAGGACCGCTCGCTCGAGGAGCTCGGACTCACCCCCGACGCGCTCGTGGAGCACTACGGGCCGCACCTGCCCATCCCCGACGCCGGTCCTGCTGACGGAGCGCCGCAGGAGGCCGGACGCGCGGACACCGCGCGCTCGGCGTCCGACGGCGACCAGGTCGCCCCGGTCGACGCCGTCGAGGGCGCTCCGTTCGTGCGCGCCGAGCAGGAGGCGAGGCTGCGCCGAGCCGAGAAGGAGCTGGCCTCCCTGGGGCGGGTGAACCCGCTGGCGCTGGAGGAGTTCGCGGCCCTCGAGGAGCGTCACCGGTTCCTCGCCGAGCAGCTCGAGGACCTCAAGCGGTCCCGGCAGGACCTGCGCAGCATCCTCCGCGAGGTCGACGAGCACGTGGAGCGGGTCTTCGCCGAGGCCTACGCCGACACCGCCCGGCAGTTCGAGGGCGTCTTCGCCGCCCTGTTCCCCGGGGGCGAGGGCCGGCTGCGCCTCACCGACCCCACGGACATGCTGACCACGGGGATCGACGTCGAGGCGCGCCCCGCCGGCAAGAAGATCAAGCGGCTCTCCCTGCTCTCCGGCGGGGAGCGGTCGCTGACGGCGATCGCACTCCTCGTGGCGATCTTCAAGGCGCGCCCCTCGCCCTTCTATGTCATGGACGAGGTCGAGGCGGCCCTCGACGACCGCAACCTCGGGCGCCTGCTGGGCATCTTCCGCCAGCTGCAGGAGACCTCCCAGCTGATCATCATCACCCACCAGAAGCGGACCATGGAGATCGCCGACGCCCTCTACGGGGTGGCGATGCGCGGGGACGGCGTGACCACCGTCGTCGGGCAGCGGCTCGCCGAGCTGCGCTGAGCCGAGCAGGCGCTCCGCCGGTGCCGTGCCGCGCGGCTCGGCTACGCTGGGGCCAGCCCGGGACCGCTCCGGGCACCTGCCCACGGAGATGAGCCGCGCATGCCCCGCACCGGAACGGCCGCCCGTTTCCTCGTCGACGCCGACTCGTCGGTCAACGGGGTCCGCGCCGTCGGCGGCTTCCTCGCCGGGGAGGGGCACGGCGGGCTCTCGGTCGGACCCAGCAGCCGGGCCCTCGGCCGGCTGGCGACGCTGCCGCCCGAGCGGTTCCGGGCCGCCGTCTACCGGGTCACGGGCCTGCTCCAGGGGATGCCGGTGCGCCGGCTCCGCGACCTGACCGCCGACGACCTCGACGAGTGGGTGGTGCGGCACTACGGCCCCGGCCCGTTCCCCGCCGTCGTGGTCGGCTCCGTCAGCGGGGCGGCAGTGCACCTCGCGGCGGCGCTGGGCGCGCCCTTCCTGCCGCAGACCACCCTGGGCGCGGTCCGGCACCTCGCGGACGACACCGACGACCCCGTCGCGGCGATGCGCGCCCTCGCGCCCGTCAGCAGCGGGCTCGCGGCCCGCAACCCGCGGCTGGCCGTCTACCACATGCACGACCCCGCCCAGGACCGGACCATGCTGCGGGCCATGGCCTACCTGCGGCTCAAGCGGCTCGCCCTGGGTCCCGTCTACGAGCGCTTCCTCCTCCGGCGGCTCGCCGAGGGCGCCACGGTCGTCCAGGTCGAGAACACCCGCACCTGGCGCGTGCACGAGGTGGCCGAGCGGACGTGGTTCCAGTTCGGCGGCCTGGGCGGTGTGCCGGAGGAGGAGTACCACCGCTCCGGGGACCGCATCGCCGAGTTCCTGGCCCACGAGAACGCTCGGGCGCGCCGGTGGGACCCGCCGTCCGCGGACGCCCGCCGGGCCGAGGGCGAGTGGGGCTGGGACCCGGCGCTCGGCGAGGACGTGGCCGCGCTGGCCGCCCGAGCCGGCTACGGCCTCCGGCGTCTGACCTCCTCCGAGCCCCAGCAGCAGAGCGCCTTCGCGGCGGAGCTGCACCGGTGGTGGTACCGGCGGCTGGGCGTCCCCGACGACCGCCTGCTGGTGGAGTCCTACGTCCAGTGGGACCCGCTGTCGGTGCTGCGCACGGGCTCCGTGCCCTTCTGGAGCCGCTTCAACACCGACCCGTCCCGCACCGAGCTGGAGCGCTATCTGGAGAGCGCCCCGCCCTACCGGGACATCCACGTCAACGTGTTCTCCCACGGGATCGAGTCGCCCGGAGTGGTGCCGGCCGCACGCTGGGAGGAGATCGCGCGGCGCCACGCCCTCCGGCACGGCGGGCTGGTGGGGGTGGACCGGCAGAGACATCCGTTGGACACGGGCGCCACGCTGCGCTTCGCCGCATCCTTCGAGGCCCTGCCCGGGCGGCACCCGCTGCCGCCCGCGCTCACGGTCGAGGAGGTCGACCGGTTCGCCCGCGAGGCCGCACCGGGGGTCGCCGACGTCTGGCGGCGAGCCCCGCACCAGGCCTAGCGGGGAGCGCGGGCGGCCAGGGCGTCAGGCCGTTCCATCGTGTCCCGCACCGGCAGCCAGGCGCCGGCGGCCAGCAGCATGATCGCCCCCGAGACTCCGAAGGCCCAGCCGAAGCCCGCTGCGTCGGCCAGTCCACCGGCGACCACGGGCCCCAGGATCTGCCCCGCGTCCGCGCTCATCTGGAACCGGGCGAGCACCGGCCCGCCGGCCCGGTCCGGTCCGATGACGTCGGCCACGGTGGCCTGCTGACCCGGGTTCAGCGTCCCGGAGCCCATCCCGGCCACGAGCGAGAGGACCACGAACCACGGGACGTCGTGGACCAGGCCCAGTCCCATGGTCGCGACCCCGTTCACCACGAGACCGGAGAGCACGAGCGGCTTGCGCCCGAACCGGTCCGTGAGCCGGCCCGTGACCGGCAGGGCCAGCGCGTTGCCCGCGGCGTAGACCGCGAGGGCCAGTCCGGCCACGGCCGGACCGGCGCCGAGCACGGCGACCGCGAACAGCGGCACGAGCGCCACCCGGATGCCGTGGGCGGTCCAGCCGTTGGCGAAGCTCGAGACGAGGGCGGAGCGGTAGGCCCCGACCTGGGTCGCCTCGGCCACGGTCATGACCGGCTGGTCCCGGCGGTCCCGCCCGGCGCCGAGCACCTCGTCCTTGAGCCGGAAGTGCACCACGGCCACGGCCACGAGCAGCGACACCGCGTAGATCAGGAACGGCACCTGCATGCCGAAGCCGGCGAGCAGCCCGCCGACCACGGGACCGAGCACCCCGCCGACCAGGAACGCCGAGGCGTAGTAGCCCGAGACCCGGCCGCGCATGCGCGGCGGGGCCAGCCGCACGATCAGTCCCATCGCGGAGATCGTGAACATCACCGAGCCGATCCCGCCGAGGCCGCGGAACAGCAGCAGCTGCCAGTAGGTCTGCGCGAACGCGGTGGCGGCCGAGGACACCGCGACGATGAGGACCCCGGTCACGTAGGTCGGACGCTCACCGATCCGGTTCAGGATCTGCCCGCCGGCCGGCGCGAAGAGGAGGCGGGCCACGGCGAAGACGCTGACCACGGCCGAGGCGGCGGCCACGCCGACGCCGAAGGTCGCCGCGAACTGGGGGAGCACGGGGGCCACGATCCCGTAGCCGATCGCGATGACGAAGGCGGCGGCGATGAGCACCGTGATCTGCTGGGGGACGCGGTCACGGCCGGACGCGGCGGCTGCGGGCTGAAGGGGCACCCGTCGAGTCTAGGACCCCGGGCGGACCCCCGGGCCCCGCGGCCACCGGTCCGGGAACCGGGGCGGTGTGAGAGGGTGGGCGGCGTGGATTCGATACCCGTTCTCGCATACGTGCTCATCGCCGTCGTGGTCCTCGGACTGCTCGGCCTGGTCCTGCTGCGCGGGCCCAAGGCGCCCCGCGGCGGCTACCCCTCCACCCGGGATCCCGACGACGCCGAGGGCGGTCCCGTCACGGCCCCGGGGGACCTGGAGCCCGGCACCGCCCCGGTCCGGCCCGCAGACACCCGGCCGGCCCTCGACCGGCCCGAGTCGGCCGCGTCCCGGATGGCGCGGCTGCGCGGGCGGCTGGCCCGGTCCAACAACGTCTTCGGCAAGGGCCTGCTGGCCCTGCTCTCGCGCGACCGCATCGACCAGGACACGTGGGACGAGATCGAGGAGACGCTGCTCCTCGCCGACCTCGGCACGGACGCGTCCATGGACCTCGTGGAGGCCCTCCAGCGCCGGGTCAAGGTCGAGGGCACCGACGACCCCGCCCACGTGAAGGCCATGCTCCGGGAGGAGCTCGTCGCCCTGGTCGACCCGTCGATGGACCGGTCCCTGGCCGTGGACCGCAAGGGGCCGCTCCCCGCCGTCGTCCTCGTCGTGGGTGTCAACGGCGTGGGCAAGACCACCACCGTGGGCAAGCTGGCGCGCGTGCTCGTGGCCGAGGACAAGGACGTGCTGCTCGGCGCCGCGGACACCTTCCGCGCCGCGGCCGCCGACCAGCTCTCCACGTGGGGCGCCCGGGTGGGCGTGCCCACCGTGCGCTCCGACGTCGAGGGGGCCGACCCCGCCTCCGTCGCCTACGTCGCCGTGACCGCCGGGATCGAGCAGGAGGTGGACGTCGTCATGATCGACACCGCCGGCCGGCTGCAGAACAAGGCGGGCCTGATGGAGCAGCTCGGGAAGATCAAGCGGGTCGTGGAGAAGGCCGCCACGGTCGACGAGGTGCTGCTCGTCATCGACGCGACCACCGGGCAGAACGGCCTGACCCAGGCCCGGGTCTTCGCGGAGGTCGTCGACGTCACCGGCATCGTCCTCACCAAGCTGGACGGCACCGCCAAGGGCGGCATCGTGGTGGCCATCCAGAAGAGCCTCGGGGTGCCCGTCAAGCTGATCGGCCTGGGCGAGGGGCCGGACGACCTGGCGCCCTTCGACCCCGAGAGCTTCGTGGACGCCCTGCTCGACTGATCCGTCCCCCCAACCGCCCACACGCCCGCCGCAGTTTACGCACGCGTAACCATTGCGGCGGGCGTGAAACATGTCCGCAACCCGCCGCGGCGGTGGACGAAACAACTCTCTCGGAGACTCGACAGGGAACGGTGAGCACCGGACGGCCCCTCGGGGAACGGGCCAGTGGCACCGGTGACCGAACCCATCCTGAGAGAGAGGTGCACATCGTGGAAATCACAGCCGGACACGTGTGGACGATCGTCGCAGCCGCCCTGGTCTTCTTCATGACCCCTGGCCTGGCCCTGTTCTACGGAGGAATGACCCGCGCCAAGGGCGTCCTCAACATGATGATGATGAGCTTCATCTCCATCGCCATGGTCTCCATCGTCTGGGTCCTGTGGGGCTTCTCGATGAGCGGCGGCGACCCGCTGCTGGGCGGTGTCACGGGCAGCCCCGTGCCGTCCTTCGCCCTGGGCGACATCATGGGCACCGAGGACCTGCTCGGCGCGGCCTACGGCGGGACCTTCGCCATCATCACCGTCGCGCTGATCTCCGGGGCGATCGCCGACCGGGCCAAGTTCGGCGCCTGGGCCGTGTTCGTGCCCGTCTGGGCCACGCTCGTCTACGCCCCGCTGGCCTACATGGTCTGGGGCGGCGGTCTGCTCACCGAGGACGGCGCCGTGGGCTCCGCGCTCGGGGAGGCCATCGACTTCGCCGGCGGTCTCGTGGTGCACATCAACGCCGGTGTCGCCGCACTCGTCCTCATCCTCATCGTCGGCGCCCGCCAGGGCTTCGGCAAGGACCCGAGCCAGCGCCCGCACAACCTGCCGCTCGTGATGCTCGGGGCCGCGATCCTGTGGTTCGGCTGGTTCGCCTTCAACGCCGGTGCCGCCGGCACCGCGGAGCAGGCCGGGCTCATCTGGATCAACACCCTGGTGGCGCCGTCCGCCGCGATGCTGGGCTGGCTGCTCACCGAGCTGATCCGCGACAAGCACGCCACGTCCCTCGGCGCCGCCTCCGGCGTGGTGGCCGGGCTGGTGGCCATCACCCCGGCCTGCGCCAATGTCTCCCCGGTCTGGGCGATCGGGATCGGCTTCGTGGCCGGCATCTGCTCGGCGCTCGCCGTGGGCCTCAAGTACCGGATGCGCATGGACGACTCCCTGGACGTCATCGGCGTGCACCTGGTCTCCGGCATCGTCGGCACCGTGGCGCTGGGCTTCGTGGCGCTGCCCTCCGAGGGCACGGCCGGGCTGTTCTACGGCGGCGGCTTCGGCCTGCTGCTCACCCAGGTGGTGGCGGTGCTCGTCTCGGTCGTCTACTGCGCCGTGCTCACCCTCGTCATCGCCCTCGTGATCGACAGGACGATCGGCTTCCGGATCACCGAGCGGGACGAGATCGACGGCATCGACATCACGCAGCACGCCGAGTCCGGCTACGCGCTCGCCGGTGACGCCACCGGCTCCTTCAACCCGGGCCGGCACACCGCCGGGGCGGACGCCTCGACCTTCGAGCCCGGCCGCTCCGAGCCGGTGCACAGCTGAGCCGTGCGGCGGCCGCCGAAGCATCCCATCCTCACGAAAGGCAGTTCTCCCATGAAACTCGTCACCGCGATCGTGCGCCCCGAGAAGTTCAAGGACATCAAGTCCGCGCTCGAGGCCTACGGCGTCCAGGGCATGACGGTCCAGAACGTGCACGGCTACGGGCAGCAGCGCGGGCACACCGAGGTCTACCGCGGGGCGGAGTACACGGTGGACCTGCTCGAGAAGGTCCGGGTCGAGATCCTCGTGGACAACCACCAGGCCACCGACATCGTCGACGTCATCGTCTCCTCCGCCAACACCGGCCGCGCCGGTGACGGCAAGGTCTGGGTCACCGACGTGCACCAGGCCGTGCGGGTGCGCACGGGCGAGCGCGACGAGACGGCGCTCTGAGCCCACCCTCGCGACGGCCGGTCCCCTCCAGCGCGGGGGGACCGGCCGTCGTCGTGCGCCGTCGACGGCGGGCGGCGGGCCCGGCACCGTCCGGAGTTGCTAACCTGGGACATTGACCCGTCACACCGGGCCGGACCGCGGGCCGCGGCGCAGACCGCGGCGCACCGGCCGCCTCCCTCGACGAAAGCAGCTTTCGACCCGTGTTCAATTCACTGTCCGACCGGTTGACCGCCACCTTCAAGAACCTCAAAGGCAAGGGCCGCCTGACCGAGGCGGACGTCGACGCCACCGTGCGGGAGATCCGCCGCGCCCTGCTCGACGCCGACGTCGCCGTGCCGGTCGTGCGCGAGTTCACCGCCGCGGTCAAGGAGCGCGCCCTCGGGCTCGAGGTCTCCGAGGCGCTGAACCCCGGCCAGCAGGTCGTGAAGATCGTCAACGAGGAGCTGCAGAACATCCTCGGCGGTCAGACCCGCCGGATCCGGATGGCCAAGACCGGTCCCACGATCATCATGCTCGCGGGCCTCCAGGGCGCCGGCAAGACCACCCTGGCCGGCAAGCTCGGCAAGTGGCTCAAGGGCCAGGGGCACCGCCCGCTGCTCGTGGCCTCGGACCTGCAGCGGCCCAACGCGGTCACCCAGCTCCAGGTCGTGGGCGGGCGCGCCGGGGTGCCGGTCTACGCCCCCCACCCGGGCACCACGTCCGAGTCCGACGACCCCACGGGGGACCCGGTGCAGGTCGCCCGGGACGGCGTGGCCCAGGCCCGCGCGCGGCTGCACGACGTGGTCATCGTCGACACCGCCGGCCGGCTCGGCATCGACGAGGCCCTCATGGAGCAGGCCCGCGACATCCGCGACGCCGTCCGCCCCGACGAGGTCCTCTTCGTCATCGACGCGATGGTCGGCCAGGACGCCGTCAACACGGCGCAGGCCTTCAACGAGGGCGTCGACTTCACGGGGGTGGTCCTGTCCAAGCTCGACGGCGACGCGCGCGGCGGCGCCGCGCTGTCCGTGGCCTCGGTGACCGGCAAGCCCATCATGTTCGCGTCCACCGGCGAGGGCGTCGACGACTTCGAGCAGTTCCACCCGGACCGCATGGCGTCCCGCATCCTCGACATGGGCGACGTCCTCACGCTGATCGAGCAGGCCGAGAAGCAGTGGGACCGTGACGAGGCCGAGAAGATGGCCCGGAAGTTCACCGACCAGGAGGACTTCACCTTCGAGGACTTCCTCGCCCAGATGCAGCAGCTGCGCAAGATGGGGTCGATGAAGAAGATGCTCATGATGATGCCCGGCGCCGCCGGCATGCGCGAGCAGCTGGAGAACTTCGACGAGCGCGAGATCGACCGCGTCGAGGCCATCGTCCGGTCCATGACCCCGCACGAGCGGGTCGCCCCGAAGATCATCAACGGCTCCCGGCGCGCCCGCATCGCGAAGGGCTCGGGGGTGACCGTCTCCGAGGTGAACCAGCTCATGGAGCGCTTCACCCAGGCGCAGAAGATGATGAAGCGCCTGGCGCAGGGCAAGGGCGTGCCCGGCATGCCGGCCGGCATCCCCGGGATGCCCGCGACGGGCGGGCCGGCCAAGAAGGGCAAGGGCAAGGGCGCGGCGAAGAAGAAGAGCGGCTCGCGCTCCGGCAACCCCGCCAAGCGGGCGCAGGAGAACGCGGCCCTCGAGCAGCAGCGCCAGCAGAAGGCGCCCGCCGGGTCGGCGTTCGGCGCCGCCCAGGACCGGCCCGACCCGGCCGAGCTGAACCTGCCCAAGGGCTTCGAGAAGTTCCTGGGGCAGTGACCGCGCCGTGAACTCCTACCTGTCCGAGACCGAGCTGAAGCAGTTCGTGGACTCCCTGCCGACCCGCCGGCTCGCCGCGGAGGCCCTCATCCGGGACCCCGCCGGCCGCGTGCTGCTCGTGGAGCCCAACTACAAGTCCGACTGGACCGTGCCCGGTGGCACCGTCGAGGCCGGGGAGGACCCCCGCACGGGGTGCTTCCGCGAGGTCGTCGAGGAGGTCGGCCTGCACCTGCCCGAGGGCCGGCTCCTCGTCGTCCACCACGGGGTGGCCATGGGCCTGTGGGGGGACTCCGTCTCCTTCGTCTACGACGGCGGCGTGATCGACGCCGACACGCCCATCACGATCCAGGAGGAGGAGCTGCTCAGCCACCGCTGGACGGCCCCCGAGGAGCTGGAGGGGTACCTGCGGCCCGCGCTGGCCCGCCGCCTGCGGGCGGGACTCGCCGCGCTCGGGGACGGCAGCACGGCCGAGCTCGTCGACGGGCCCCGCTGACCGGGGCGACGCCTCGGAGGGCCGTTCCCGGCCCCGGGACCGGCCGGGGCGACGGCGTAGCATGGGCGCCATGACCTCACTCCCCGCCGACGACATCGCATCCCCCACCTCCACGTGGGACCTGGTCCCCGCCACGGTGCTGTGCGCGACGGAGGCCGCCACCTCCGACGACTCCGGGCAGCGGCCCTCGTGCGACGGCATGCGCAGGGTCATCTCCGACCACCACCTGATCGGCGCCTGCGCGGAGGGCCCCGAGGCCACGCAGCTGATGTTCCTCGCCGACGCCGCGGGCCGGCTGGCGCGGGCCGCCGAGGACGGATCCGTGGAACCGGGGTGCACCCTCGACGAGCTCTCGGCGACGCTCTCCCAAGCGACCGGGCAGCAGCTGCGGTCCGAGCACCCCGGCCTGCGCCGGGTCCTGCTCGTGCGGCTCGACGCCCCCGAGCTGCCCGTGCTGGCGGCGCTGTCCGGCACCGGGTTCACCGCCGTGTCCCGCCAGGGCTGGTCCGTGGTCGTCTTCGACGCCGAGGTCGACTTCTGGGCCGTGCGCACGGGTCTCGCCGAGACCGCGGTGGCGCTGTCCTCGGACGGGGCCACCCGCTCCTTCGAGGTCCTGCTCGCCGGGGAGGACCCCGCGGCCGTCACCGACCTCGAGGCGGCCGACGCCGTGTGCGCCCTCGAGTGGGGCCCGGAGTGGCACCCCGCCGGCGGGGTGGCCGACGAGGCCGGGGAGACCCCGGCCGCCCGCTTCGAGCGCGATCTCGTCCGGCTGTGCTCCGGCGGCACCTCCGACCTGCAGATCGAGTCCGTGGCCTCCGTCTTCGACCTCGACCCCGCCCAGACCAACCGGCTGCGCAACTACGTGCTCGCGGACTCCTCCGACCTGGTCCTGGAGTCCGTCCTGCAGCTGCTGGGCCTGCCCGTGCTGGCCGCCAAGGTCGTGGAGGGCCGCCGCGAGCTCGTGGGCACGGCGGAGGCCGAGCACTACGAGCCCACGGGCGTGGGCTCCGCCCTGCTGCGGGGGATGACCACGGAGCCGACGGGCGACGGACTGTTCGCGCGGTACCAGCGCGCCCTCGTCCGCCGGCCCGAGCTCCTGCTGGCGGTCGCGGGCACCGAGACCGCGCTCGGGGTGGGACTCGCGGGGGCCGCGCGCCGGGGCGGGGCCGGGGCCCGCGTGCTCGGGACCCTCTCCGCGGCCCTGCTGGCCGATGCCGCCGCCGAGAGCGCGTACTACGCCGCCCTGCGCGGCGCGCGCCGTCGGCGCGGCGAGGAGCGGTCCCCGGCGGACGGACCCACCACCCTGCTGCCGGAGCCGTCCGCCGCCCCGGGCTCGCGGGCCCGGCTGCGCCGCTTCTTCGGCCTGCACCGCGGCTGAGCGCCGCGGACTCTCCCCCGGACGGCGGAGCCGCACCGCGCCCCCTCCGGGCTAGCGTGGAGGCGTGCACTTCAGAACCACCACGGAACCGGACACCGACCCGGCCGCCGGCGCCCCGCGGGGGCCGCTCCCCGAGCGCGTCACCGCCTGGTTGAACGACCCCGAGGACCCGTTCTGGTCCCGGCCCGCGCCCACGGCGGCCCAGCGGCGCAACGACGTGCTCGCGGCCGTCTGCTTCCTGGCCGTCGCACTCCTGGCGTCCGTGCTGCTGCACAGCTACGCGGGACTCGCGGAGGGCGACGAGCCCTGGCGGTACTACCTCAGCACCGTGCTCATCGTGGTGCCCCTCGCCGTGCGCCGCCGCTACCCGTTGCCCGTCGTGGTCGCCTCGTCCGCGCTCTTCCTGGGCCTGACCTACGCGAGCCCCACGGCCGCCGTGACGCTGCCCTTCCAGGGCGCCTACTTCGCGGCCCTCTACGCGGCCGTCGCCTGGTCGCGCGACCGGCAGGCCCTGTGGGTCGCGATGTCCGTGGTGGTGGGGACCATGAGTCTGTGGCTGCTGAGCGCGTTCACCGTCACCAACGCCTACGCCGACTACCTCGAGGGGGTGGGCGAGGTCGACGGGCCGCTGCCCCAGCTCCCCTCCTACGGCGCGTTCATCCTCCTCGTCAACGTCGTCTACTTCGGCGGGGCGGTGCTCGCCGGACGCGCCTCGTGGCGGGCCGCGCTGCAGCAGCACCGCCTGACGGTCCAGGCGCAGCGGATCCGGGAGCAGTCGGCGGAGATCGCCCGCCGCGCCGTCGTCGACGAGCGGCTGCGCATCGCCCGGGAGCTGCACGACGTCGTCGCCCACCACGTGTCCGTGATCGGCATCCAGGCGGGGGCCGCGCGCAAGGTCCTGGACCGGGACCCGGCCGCCGCCAGCACCGCCCTGCGCACCATCGAGGAGTCCAGCCGGACCGCGGTGGGGGAGATGCGCCAGCTGCTCGGCGTCCTGCGCGCCGGGGACGAGGAGGGGCCCGCGGGATCCGGCGGGCGCAGCTCCGCGGCCGGGCGCCGACCCGATCCCGGTCTCGCCGACATCGCGGCGCTGGCCCGCCGGCACGCCGACAACGGGCTCGCGGTGGACGTCCGCACGGTCGAGGCCGTCCCCGGTGACCTGGACAGGGTCCCGCCGGCGCTCGGGCTGTCGGTCTTCCGCTGCGCCCAGGAGTCCCTGGCCAACGTGATCCGCCACTCCACGGCCGCCACGGCGTCCGTCACCCTGCGCACCGGTCGCGGTCCCGCCGGGCCGTGGGTCGAGCTCGAGGTGCTCGACGACGGCTCGCCCCGTCCCGGCACGGCGGGGACCGGGTTCGGGCTCCAGGGCCTGCGCGAACGCGTCCGCCTGCACGGCGGGGAGGCGGAGATCGGACCGCGCTCGGGACGGCCCGGCTGGCGGGTCCGCACCCGCTGCCCCCTGCCCCTCGACGGGACCGCAGGGGGTGCCGCGCACACCGCCGTCGACGCCGGGAGCAGGACTCTGCGAGGATCGGAGGCATGATCCGCGTCCTGCTCGCCGACGACCACGCCCTCGTGCGCTCCGGCTTCGCCATGGTCCTGTCCGTGGAGGACGACATCGAGGTCGTGGCGCAGGCCTCCGACGGCGCCGGGGCCGTCGCCGCCGCCCGCGACCGGGAGGTCGACGTCGCGCTGCTCGACGTGCAGATGCCCGTGATGGACGGGATCGAGGCCACCCGCCGGATCGTCGGGACGGGGTGCGCCCGGGTCGTCATCGTCACCACGTTCGACCGGGAGGACTACCTCTTCGACGCGCTGGCCGCCGGGGCGAGCGGGTTCCTCCTGAAGAACGCCGACCCGGACGACCTCGTGGAGGCCGTGCGCGCCGTCGCGGGGGGCCACGCGCTGCTCGCCCCCGAGGCCACGCTGCGCGTCATCCGGGCCCTGACCGCGGACGCCCCGGCCGCCGCCCCGGAGCCCGACCCCGCACCGGCCGACCCCGAGCAGCGGCGCATCGTCGACTCCCTCACCGAGCGGGAGCACGAGGTGCTGCGGCTGGTCTCGGACGGGCTGTCCAACGCGGAAATCGCCCAGCGCCTGTTCCTCGGGTCCGCCACCGTCAAGACCCACGTGTCCAACATCCTCGCCAAGACGGGCTCCCGGGACCGGGTGCAGGCGGTCGTCTTCGCCCACCGGGCCGGTCTGGTCGGCTGAGCCGGTTCCACCCCGGGGCGGAGGGTGCCGGGCCGCGGCCCCGGCCCGGGGCGCCCGCACTCCGCCCGGGTGGGGATCCCCCGGGGCCGCGGCGTTCGTAGGCTGGACGCACGAGCCGCCCGGCACCCGGCGGGAGGACGCACCGGCCGAGAGGACCCCGGGCCCATGAGCACCAGCACCAGACCTGCGGCGACCACCACCCGCTACCGGAGCACCCCCGGGGGGCACGTCCTCGAGGCGCGGGGCCTGAGCCGCTCCTTCGGCGGCCGGGCGGTGGTCCAGGACGTGTCCTTCCGGGTCGAGCCCGGCCGGATGACGGGCTTCGTCGGCGCCAACGGGGCGGGCAAGACCACGACCATGCGGATGCTGATGGGCGTGCTGCGCGTCTCCGCCGGCGAGGTCCTGTGGGACGGCCGGCCCGCGACCGCGGCGGACCGGGCCGGCTTCGGGTACATGCCCGAGGAGCGGGGTCTCTACCCCAAGCAGCCGGTGCTCGACCAGCTCGGCTATCTCGGCCGGCTCCACGGCATGGACCGCGCGGACGCCCTCGCGGAGGCCGGGCGGCTGCTCGAGCGCTTCGGTCTGGGCGGGCGGGGGAAGGACAAGCTGGAGTCGCTCTCCCTCGGCAACCAGCAGCGGGTGCAGGTCGCCGCCGCGCTCCTGCACGGGCCGGCAGCGCTGGTCCTGGACGAGCCGTTCTCCGGGCTGGACCCCGTGGCGGTGGACTCCATGGTCGAGCTGCTGCGCGAGCGGATGGCCCAGGGGGTGCCCGTGCTCTTCTCGAGCCACCAGCTCGACCTCGTCGACCGGCTCTGCGACTCCCTGGTCGTCCTCTCCGGCGGTCGTGTCCTGGCCTCCGGCACGGCCGACGACCTGCGCCGCACGGGACCCCGCCGGCACCGGATCCGCTGCGAGCAGGACGCCGGCTGGGTGCGGGACGTGCCGGGCGTGCGCGTCGTCGACGTCGACGGGCCGGCCGCGGTGCTGGAGCTCGCCGACGACGACGCCCGCCGCCGGGTCCTCGAGGCGGCCGTGCCCCGCGGTCTCCTCGAGTTCGCCGAGATCGTGCCCGCCCTGTCCGACGTCTACCGCGAGGTCACCCGATGAGCGCGCGCCCGCCGGTGGCCCGCCCGTGGTGGATCGTCACGGCCCGGGAGATCTCCGTCAAGCTGCGCGACCGGTCCTTCCTGCTCTCGACCGTGGTCACGGTGCTCCTCGTGGCGGTGTCCATCGGCGCGTCCGCCCTGTTCGGCGGCCGCGCCACCGACCACGTCCTGGCCACCGCCGCTCCCGAGGCCGCACCCGTCACCGCCCGGGCCGCGCAGGCGCTGTCCGAGGACGGCGACGACACCCTCACCGTCCACGCCGCGCCGTCCCCGGACGCGGCCCGCCGGGCCGTGGCCGAGGAGACCGCCGACGCCGCGCTGCTGCGCGGGCTCGACGGCTGGACGGTGGTCGGCAAGGACGGCGTCGACCCCGCGCTCGCCCGGGTCCTCGACCGGGCGGTGACCGAGGCGACGCTCGCGGCCAACGCCAGGGCCGCCGGCACGACCGCAGAGGAGCTGACCGAGGGCGCCGAGGTGCGCACCGAGCTGCTGGCGGGCGGGCAGGACCGCGGCCCGGCACGGCTCCTCATGGGCTTCGTCTTCGCGTTCCTGTTCTACCTGGCCGCCATCCTCTTCGGCATGGCCATCGCCAACTCCGTGCTCGAGGAGAAGCAGAACCGGGTGGTGGAGATCCTGGCCACCGCCGTCCCGGTCCGGCAGCTGCTCTACGGCAAGGTGCTCGGCAACTCGCTGCTCGCGTTCGGGCAGATCGGGCTCTACGCCGCGGTCGGGCTGCTCGGGGTCAACGTCACGGGCGTCGCGGCGGACGTCGGCTGGATCCTCGCGGCCTCCGGCTGGTTCGTGGCGTTCTTCGTGGCGGGCTTCGCGGCACAGGCCTCCGTGTGGGCGGTCCTCGGCTCCCTGGCCTCCCGCTCCGAGGACCTCCAGACGAGCACCGGGCCGATCCTGACCGTGCTCATCGGCGCCCTCCTCGTGGGCCTCTACGCCGAGGGGGCGTGGCTCACGGCCGCGTCCTTCGTGCCGGTCGTCTCCTCGGTGGCGATGCCCGTCCGGATGCTGGACGGCGGCGTGGCGTGGTGGCAGCCCGTGCTCTCCCTCGCGGTCGCGCTCGCCGCGGCCTGGGTGCTGCTGCGCCTCGGGGAGCGGATCTACCAGCGCGCCGTGTTCCAGGGCGGACGCTCCCTCACGTGGCGGGAGGCCGCCCGCCTCGAGCAGTGAGCCGGCCACCGTGCGCCGCAGGACGCCGGACTTGACGGCATCTGGCATACTGGACGGGTACTCGATGCGTGCGGTCCCTCTCGCCGCACGTTTCTCGTGTCCACGCAACCCCTGCGAACGGCCCGCCCCACGGGAGCGAGACCAGGGCGTTCACCGCATCCAAGAACCAGGAGAGTCCACACCAGTGGCTGTTAAGATCCGTCTCAAGCGCATGGGCAAGATGCGCGATCCCCGTTACCGCGTCGTCGTCGTCGACTCCCGCAAGAAGCGCGACGGCCGCGTCATCGAGGAGATCGGCAAGTACCACCCGACCGAGCACCCCTCCTACATCGAGGTCGTCCCGGACCGGGCCCAGTACTGGCTAGGCGTCGGTGCCCAGCCGTCCGAGGCCGTCGCCGCCATCCTGAAGGTGACCGGCGACTGGCAGCGGTTCAAGGGCGAGGAGGGCGCCGAGGGCACCCTGCGCCGGCCCGAGGCCAAGACCGAGTTCGTCGCTCCCGACAAGGGCTCCGTGATCGTCCCCGAGGCGATCACCCCCAAGGGCGAGAAGGCCGAGCCCGCCGCCCCCGCCGCCGAGTCCGACGACGCCCCCGCGGCTGACGCCGAGAAGGCCGAGTAGTCGTGCTCGCCGACGCGTTGGAGCACCTCGTCCGCGGAATCGTGGACAGCCCCGATGACGTCGACGTCCGGCTCAAGAGCGGGCGCCGGTCGGAGACCCTCGAGGTCCGGGTGCACCCGGACGACCTCGGCCGGGTCATCGGCCGCCAGGGCCGCACGGCCAGGGCGCTGCGCACCGTCGTCGGCGCGCTCGCCGAGGACGGCCAGGTCCGGATCGACGTCGTCGACACCGACCGCCACGCCCGCTGAGGCACGCACCGGGCGCCCCGGCGCACCGGCCCCGCAGCCCGCACGGTCCCTGCATCCGCACCGGATGCGGGGACCGTGTGCGTTGCGGACCCCGCACTCCCCGCCGACGCCCCGGCGCGCCTCGCGTCCCCGCACCCCGTTCCCGCGGCCTTCCGGCCGCCGACTCCCCAGGAGCACCATGAAGGTCCAGGTCGCCCGCGTCGGCAAACCCCACGGCATCCGCGGGGAGGTCACCGTGCAGCTGTTCACCGACGCCCCCGAGGAGCGCTTCGCCCCCGGCGCACGGCTGCTGCTCGAGCCCTCCGCCCCGCTCGCCCCCGACGGCGTGGTGACGGTGCGCCGTACGCGCTGGAACAAGTCCGTGCTCGTCGTCGCCCTCGAGCAGGTCCACGACCGCAACGGTGCCGAGACCCTGCGCGGTGCCCGCCTCTTCGCCGAGGCGCTGGACGAGGACCCCGAGTCGGACGAGTGGTACGAGCACGAGCTCGTCGGCCTCGGGGTGCGCACCGGCGCCGAGGACGGATCGGGCCCGCGGATCGGCGTGGTCACCGGTCTGCGCACCCTCCCGGTCCAGGACCTCCTCGAGATCCGGCTCGACGAGGACCGGCGCGAGGCCGTCCTCCCGTTCGTCGACGAGATCGTGCCGGTCGTCGACCCCGAGGGCGGGTTCGTGCTGGTCACCCCGCCACCGGGACTGCTCGAGCTGGACCGCCCGGACGGGACGCCCGAGGACGCGGCGCCCGAGGACGGGGCGCCCGGCGCCGGGCCGGCGGAGGGCGGGCGCTGATGCGCGTCGACGTGGTCAGCATCTTTCCCGAGTACCTCGCCGCCCTGGACCTCTCGCTCATCGGGAAGGCCCGGCAGCAGGGGCTCCTCGAGCTGACCGTGACCGATCTGCGCGAGTTCACCTCCGACCGGCACCGCACCGTGGACGACACCCCCTACGGCGGCGGCGCCGGCATGGTCATGAAGCCGGAGCCGTGGGCGGCGGCGCTCGCGTCCGCCCTCGAGCGGGGTCCCTTCCCCGCCGGAGCCGAGGGCGGGGGAGCGGCGGAGCGTCCCGTGCTGGTCGTGCCCTCCCCGGCCGGTGAGGTCTTCACCCAGGCCACCGCCCGCGACCTGGCCCTGCGGGAGCACCTCGTGTTCGCGTGCGGGCGCTACGAAGGGATCGACGAGCGCGTCGTCGACTGGTCCCGGGAGCACTTCGAGGTCCGCCCGATGAGCCTCGGCGACTACGTCCTCAACGGCGGAGAGGTCGCCGTGCTGGCCATGGTCGAGGCCATCGGACGGCTCGTGCCCGGCGTCATCGGCAACCCCGAGTCGCTCGTGGAGGAGTCCCACGCGGACGGCCTGCTGGAGTATCCCGTCTACACCAAGCCCGCGCTGTGGCGGGAGCGGCCCGTGCCGGAGGTCCTGCTCTCCGGCCACCACGGCCGGATCGCGCGCTGGCGCCGGGACCGGCAGCTCGAGCGCACCGCCGCCCGGCGCCCGGACCTCGTCGCGTCCCTCGACCCGGCGACCCTGGACCGCGCCGACCGCGCCGTGCTCGCCGGGGCGGGCTGGGTCGTCGCGGGCGGTCACGTGGTGCCCGCCGGAGGCGACGGCCCGGCGGCACCTGTGGCATAATGTTCAGCTGTGTGTCTGCTGGGCACGCCCCCGCCGCAGGGGGATGAGCGACCAACAGCCGGACACCCGGGAACCCCGCTCGGGGCCCCGTCACCACGTCTTGCGGATCCCGCACCCGGACCGGGCACCGCCCGCGCCGCAGGGGTCCGTGCCGACCCACGTGAGCGACCTGCGGCGTTCACCAGGAGATCCACCATGAACATTCTCGACCAGCTCGACGCGAAGTCGCTGCGCAGCGACGTCCCCGACTTCCGCCCGGGCGACACCCTCAACGTGCACGTCAACATCGTCGAGGGCAGCCGCTCCCGCGTGCAGGTCTTCAAGGGCTTCGTCCTCGGCCGCCAGGGCGCCGGCGTGCACGAGACCTTCACGGTCCGCAAGGTGTCCTTCGGCGTGGGCGTGGAGCGCACCTTCCCGGTGCACTCGCCGGTCATCGAGAAGATCGAGGTCGTCACCCGCGGCGACGTCCGCCGCGCGAAGCTGTACTACATGCGCGACCGCCACGGCAAGGCCGCCCGCATCCGCGAGAAGCGGGACAACACCACGGCGCGCTCCGCGAAGTCGGGCAAGGCCGTCAAGTCCGGCAAGTCCGGCAAGTAGGACGGCGCACGCTTCGGTGCCCACCGGAACCCGGGCGTGGGACCCGCGCACCACCGGGTCCCACGCCGTGCGACGCGAACGCCAGCCCCGTGCTCGGGGCTGGCGTTCCGTCGTCCTCGCCCTCCTGGTGGCCGCGGTCGTCACCGGCCTGCTGCGCGCCTCCGTCGTGGACGTCTACTGGATCGGGTCGGACTCGATGCAGCCCACCGTCGAACCGGGGGACCGGGTGCTCGTGGGCAAGCTCGTCGACGGGACGGAGCTCGAGCGGGGCGACCTGGTCGTCTTCGACGGGCGCGGCAGCTTCGCCCCCCTGGGCAGCGGCGAGCCGTGGCCCGCGCAGGCCCTGCAGACCCTCGGCCGGTGGAGCGGGCTCACGGGCTCCGAGAGCGTGTACCTCAAGCGGGTCGTCGGGGCCCCCGGCGACACCGTTGCGTGCTGCGGTCCCTCCGGGCGGCTGCAGGTCGACGGCGAGGAGGTCGCGGAGGACTACGTCCTCGAGGGCGACCGGCCCAGCGACGTCGAGTTCTCCGTGGTGGTCCCCGAGGGACGGCTCTGGCTGATGGGCGACCACCGCTCGGTGTCGGTGGACTCGCGCAGTCTGCTCGGCGCGCCCGGCGGTGGACTGGTGCGAACGGATAAGGTCATCGGAGAACCACTCGCTGTTCTGTGGCCCCCGGACCGGGCCGGACAGCTCTGACCCGATCCGCACGGATCCGGACCCGGACGCCGGCGGGCGTCCGCCCAGGAAGGACGGAAGCAGTGGCCGACAGGACCCAGCCCGGCGGGGACGGTGCGTCCCCGGAGCACCCCGGCACCACGGGGGACGCGGGCGTTCCCGCCCCCGCGACGTCCACCGCCGGCGCGGACCCCGCGGCCGCCCCGGCCGGCGGCGGCGTGCCGGGCCCGGCGTCCTCCCGCCGCGGCGCGCGCGGCTCCCGCCGTGCCGCAGGCCGGCGGGAGCGCAAGAAGCGCCCCGACACGCTCTGGGGCTCGATCCGGGAGGTCCTCCTCGTCCTGGTCTGGGCGGTGCTGATCGCCTTCGTGGTCAAGACCCTGCTCGTGCGCGGCTTCTACATCCCGTCCGGCTCGATGGAGAACACCCTCCAGCTCAACGACCGCATCTTCGTCAACGTGCTCGAGCCCACCTTCGGCCCGCTCGAGCGCGGGGACATCGTCGTGTTCGAGGACGCGAAGGGCTGGCTGCCGCCCCAGCCCGAGACCGCGGGCGGACCGGCCGACGCCGCCTACGAGGCCCTCGCCTTCGTCGGCGTGCTGCCCGACCGCACGGACCAGCACCTCATCAAACGCGTCATCGGGGTGGGCGGCGACACCGTGGCGTGCTGCGACGCCTCGGGCAGGGTCACGGTCAACGGCGAGGCCCTCGACGAGCAGGGCGCCTACCTCTTCCCCGGGTCCGCCCCCTCGGACACCGAGTTCGAGGTCGAGGTGCCCGAGAACCACTACTTCGTGCTGGGCGACCACCGCGACGCGTCCGCCGACGCCCGGGTCCACCTGATGGACGTCGTGGAGAACGGCGCGTTCATCAGCCACGACGACGTCGTCGGCACCGCCTTCGTCATCGCCTGGCCGCTGGACCGCTTCGAGCTGCTGCAGAACCCCGACGACGTCTTCGCGGATGTCCCCGACCGGCCCACCGGTGGCTCCTGACCCCCGGCGGCTCCGGCGCACAGCACCACCACGGGGCCGTGCCCCCGGCCTCGTCGTCGAACGCTCCCTGAGGACAACGGGCGTCCAGCTGGTCGGCGGGATGGACGAGGTGGGCCGCGGGGCCCTCGCCGGTCCCGTCACGGTCGGGCTGGTCGTCCTGCGTCCCGGCACGGAGCGCGGCGTGCCCGGGCTGCGGGACAGCAAGCTGCTGAGCCCCGCCCGGCGCGTGGAGCTCGTCCCCCGCCTCCTGGCCTGGTGCGCCGCCCGCGGCGTCGGCCACGCCTCGCCCGGGGAGATCGACGCCCTCGGCCTCACGGCCGCCCTGCGCCTCGCCGGACGCCGCGCGATCACGGCCGCCGCCCGCCAGGGGGCGGCGCCCGACGTCGTGCTCCTGGACGGGCGGCACGACTGGCTCTCGGTGCCGCGGGCGCCGGCCCCGGGCGACGACCCCGTGCCGGGGCAGGGCCCCCGCTCGGCCCCCGACTGGTCCGGGGCCGTGGTGACCCGGGTCCGGGCGGACCTGACGTGCGCGTCCGTGGCCGCGGCCAGCGTGCTGGCCAAGGTCGAGCGGGACCGCATCATGGAGGAGCTGTCCACGGGCTGGCCGCAGTACGGTTGGGACAGCAACAAGGGATACGGGGCCCCCGGGCACCGCCGGGCCCTCGAGGAGCACGGACCCACACCGCAGCACCGGCTCAGCTGGCGGCTGACGCAGGCGCCGGCCGGGCCGGACACGATCGGAGACGGGACGACATGAGCGCCGAAGAACTCGAGAACTTCGAGACGGACCTCGAGCTGCAGCTGTACCGCGAGTACCGCGACGTCGCCGGACTCTTCCAGTTCGTCGTCGAGACGGACCGCCGCTTCTACCTGGCCAACTCGGTCCGGATCGAGCCGGTCGAGACGAGGACCGGCCTGTACTTCGACGTCGAGCTCAAGGACGCCTGGGTCTGGGACGTCTACCGCTCCGCCCGCTTCGTCAAGCACGTGCACGTCATGAGCTTCAAGGACGTCAACGTGGAGGAGATCGCCCACGCGGACCCGTTCTCGGTCCCCGGCGCCGCGGGGCCGGCTCCGGACGACCCGCCCGCCTGACCCGTCCTGCACACCGGGCTCCGGCCGTTCCGGCGGGCTCCCGGTGCGGCGCACCATGGGACCCGGCCCGGGTCCGTCGGGCGGGGGTGGCGAGCAGGGAGGTGTCCCGTGTCCCAGGGACTGGGAGCGCGCGGCGAGCAGCTCGCGGCGGCGCACCTCGAGGCGCGGGGGTACCGCGTCCTGGAGCACAACTGGCGCGCACGGCTCGCCCGTGACGGGCTGCGGGGAGAGGCCGACCTCGTCGCCGAGCACGAGGGGTGGGTGGTGGTCGTGGAGGTGAAGACCCGTTCGAGCCTTCGTTACGGCCATCCGTTCGAGTCCATCACGCCGCAGAAGACGGTCCGTCTGCACCGTCTGGGGGCCGCCTGGGCCCGGGTCCACGACCGGGACCCGCGAGTGGTCAGGGTCGATGCCGTTGCAGTTACTTTCGCACACGACGGGGTGCCGGAGATCGAGGTCCTGCGGCAGATCCAATGAGACGCGGCAGGTCCTGAACCCGCGTGACATGCCTCCCCGGACGTGCCAATGTTGAGGCGTCGATGACCGGGAGAACGACGGAGGTGTGCTGTGGTCGCTGCGGGACCGCTCGCTGCTCCTCGGCGCGCCGTGGCCCTCGTGGCGGCCGTCGCGCTGACCGCCACCGGATGCGGGGTGCTGAAGGCCTCCGAGCCCGAGGCGAACGCCCAGCCCGGCACCGTGACCACCGGGTCCAGCGGCCTGAGCCCGGGCCCCTACGCGCTCACCACGGAGGCCGGTGCCGTCATCGAGTTCGACCTGCCCACCGTCCCGGCCCCGGACGACGAGGTCGAGCGGCTGCGGCAGGACCTGTCCGTGGAGCCGGTGACCTACGTCGAGCTGCACATCGACAACACCGAGGGCACCCGCACCGTGCAGATCGACGACCTGAAGGTGATCGGTCACGAGGGCGGCCAGTTCCCCTTCCAGCCGGCCGCCGAGGTCCTGGCCGACTGGGACCCGGACCGCTCCGGGGAGGGGGGCTTCTGGCGCGCCGACGGATCGCCCCTGGACGCCCTGGAGGGCGCGGAGCTCGACGCCCGCACCCATGCCCTGATCGCCCAGTACACAGGGGCCGTGCCGGCGGGCGGCACGGGTCGCGAACTGATGATCGGCGACTTCGAGCGGCTGCCGTCGTCCTTCGACGACGTCGAGCTGTCCCCGTACCCGAACGAGCGGGCACTGGGACCGGCCCCCGTGGGGCACGGTCCGGAACAGCGCCAGTACCGGGCGGGGGTGCCGACGCCGACCCCCCGGGACCGGCTCGAGGCGGAACCGGCACCGGTCGCCCCGGAGCCCCCGATCGCCCCGGACGTGCCGGCTCCGGCCCCGGACCCCGAGCCGGCACAGCCGCAGGAGCCGCAGCAGCCGGCGGAACCTCAGCAGCCGCAGCAGCCCCAGGAGCCGCAGCAGCCGGCCGAGCCGCAGCAGCCCCAGGAGCCGCAGCAGCCGGCGGAACCTCAGCAGCCGCAACAGCCCCAGGAGCCGCAGCAGCCGGCGGAACCTCAGCAGCCGCAACAGCCCCAGCAGCCGCAGCAACCCCAGGAGCCCCAGCAGCCGGTGGAACCACAGCAGCCCCAGGGGCCGCAGCAGCCGGCCGAGCCGCAGCAGCCCCAGCAACCGCAGCAGCCGGCGGAACCCCAGCAGCCGCAGGCCGGCACTGCCGGCAACCCCGGCTCCGATCGGGACGACGGCGCGCCCACCTCCGACGGGGGTGCCACGGCCGGTGCCTCGCCCTCGCCCACGGAGCGTCGCCGCCCGGCCCCCACCCGGCCGCCCTCGGAGCCGGTCCCCGATCCGACGGCCACGGCCACGGCCGAACCCGCACTCCCCAGCGGGACCGTGGAGGCCTGAACCGGGGCCCTGTCCACCGCCGAGGGAGCGGACCGGCCGCCCGGCGTGCGCGTGGCACAGCATGGGTGACCAGGAGGTCCCCATGCACCGTCGTCGCCCATCGTTCCCTGCCCCCCCACCCCGTCCCCGAGGTCTGCTCGCACCCACCACGGGGGTGCGGTGATGGGCTTCGCGCGGACGTGGGCGGTGGCCCTGGTGGGCCTGGACGGGTCCATGGTGGAGGTCGAGGCGGACATCGGCCAGACCCTCCCGGCGTTCTCCATCGTGGGCCTGCCGGACGCGGCGCTCAACGAGGCCAGGGAACGGCTGCGGGCGGCGGCGCGCAACAGCGGGATGCCTCTGAGCCCGCGCAAGCTGACCGTCAACCTCACGCCGGCGACCCTGCCCAAGCGCGGGTCCCTGTTCGATCTCGCCATCCTGATGAGTGCCCTGCAGGCCGCCGGTGAGGTGCCCGCGACGGGGCGGACCGTCTTCCTCGCCGAACTGGGCCTGGACGGGGCGCTGCGGCCGGTGCGGGGCATGCTGCCGGCGGTGATGGCGGCCGTGCGCGCCGGGCACGAGCGGATCGTCGTCCCGGCCGCCAACGCCGCGGAGGCGGCACTCGTGCCCGGGGCATGGGTGGAGGGGTTCGGCTGCCTCGCCGAGGTGCTGGCCGCCGCCGGTGCCGATCCGGCCCGTCTCCGCCGTCCGGCACCGGACGGGTCCGTCGGCGGCGGTGCCGAACCCGGTCCGGCACCGCCGGCCGTCCCGGACCTCGCCGACGTCGCGGGGCAGTCCGACGGGCGATTGGCCCTCGAGATCGCCGCCGCGGGCGGGCACCACCTGCTCATGGTGGGCCCGCCCGGCTCGGGAAAGACGATGCTGGCGGAGCGGCTCCCCGGCCTGCTGCCGGACCTCGAGGACGACGCCGCGATGGAGGTCACGGCCATCCACTCGCTCAACGGGGCCGCCGGCCGGTGCACCGCCCTGATCCGGCGCCCGCCGTTCGAGGCGCCGCACCACACCGCGTCCACCGCCGCCCTGTTCGGCGGCGGGGTCGGCATCCCGCGGCCCGGCGCCGCCTCCCGGGCGCACCGCGGCGTGCTGTTCCTCGACGAGGCCCCGGAGTTCGACCGCGGCGTGGTCGACGCCCTGCGCCAGCCCCTCGAGAACGGCCGGGTGGTGATCGACCGGTCCGCGGCCTCGGCGGTCTATCCGGCCCGCTTCCAGCTGGTCCTCGCGGCGAACCCCTGCCCGTGCGGACGGTCCGGTGGGCGCGGCGCGGACTGCACCTGCACGCCGCGGGTGCGCCGGAGCTACTTCGGCAAGCTCAGCGGTCCGCTGCTGGACCGGGTGGACCTGCAGATCGCCGTGCCGAAGGTCTCCTACGGCGAGCTCGCCGCCGGGGCCGGGCGGGGGGAGGGCACGGCCGAGGTCGCCGTGCGCGTCGCCCGGGCGAGGTCGGCCCAGGCCGAGCGCCTGCGGGACCTCGGTCTGCGCACCAACGCCGAGCTCGGAGGCAGTCTCCTGCACGGGGCGCTGCGCCCGCCGGGCCCGGTCACCGCGCCGCTGGAGCGGGCCATGGACCGGGGCTCCCTGACCGCTCGCGGCCATCAGCGGGTGCTCCGGGTCGCCTGGACCCTGGCCGACCTCGAGGGCCGTGCCGTTCCGGCCGTCGACGACGTCGACACCGCCCTGTACTTCCGCAACCTCGTGCCGGCCTGAGCGCCGCCGCATCCGCCCGAGCCCGGTCCGAGCACGCCGGGCCGGACCCGGCCAGACCAGACCCGACCCGACCAGGCCAGACCGGGCCCGGCCAGGCCAGACAGGAGGATCCCGCCATGCACTCCAGTCCGCCCGCCCTGCGCCCCGGACACGACCCGCCCCGCCTGGCCCGGGCCGGGCTGTCCCGCCTCGTGGAGCCCACGGACCCCGCCGCCATGCTGCTGCTCGCGGCGCTCGGACCGGTGCCCGCCCTCGAGGTCGCCGCGGGCGCACGCCCGATCGCGGCCGCGGAGCACGCGGTGTTCGCCCGGGCGGCGGCCGAGGCCGGGTACGGCCCCCGGCAGGTCGACCTCAGGCGGTCCCTGGCCCGCTGGGCCGCCCGGGCGGCGGAGCTCGACCCTGCCGGGGACCTCGAGACGGCCGCCCGGGCGGGCGCCTGGTTCGCGACCCCCGAGGACCCCGACTGGCCCGTCGCGCTGGCCGACCTGGGCCTGTTCCAGCCGGTGGCCCTGTGGGGCCGCGGGGACCGCCGGCACCTGCCGTTCCCCGCCGCGCGCTCCGTCGCCGTCGTCGGCTCCCGGGACTGCTCCACTTACGGCCGGCAGGTCGCGCTCGACCTCGCCGGTGCCCTGGCCGCCCGCGGTTGGAGCATCGTCTCCGGCGGCGCCTACGGCATCGACCAGGCCGCGCACTCCGCCGCGCTGGCCACGGGGACGGCGCAGCCGGTCACGGTGTCGGTCATGGCGGGCGGGATCGACCGTCTCTATCCGCGGGGCAACGAGGACCTGCTCCGTGACGTCGAGGCGTCCGGGCTCCTGCTCGCCGAGGCCGCCCCGGGGTGCACCCCCAGCCGCTACCGCTTCCTCCAGCGGAACCGGCTCATCGCGGCGCTCGCGGCCGGCACGGTGGTGGTCGAGGCCCGCTGGCGGTCGGGTGCGCAGAGCACCGCCCACCACGCGGACGGGCTCAGCCGTCCGGTGGGCGCGGTGCCCGGCAGCGTGCACGCCGGCACGTCCGCCGGCTGTCACCGCCTCGTGCGAGAGGGCACCGCGGTCCTGGTCACGGACGTGGACGAGGTGCTCGAGCTGATCCAGCCCCTCGGCACGGCGACCGTCCCCGACCGTCCGGGGCAGCTCTCCGTGGTGGACGGTCTCTCCGACCGGGACCGCGTGCTGCTCGACGCCCTGCCCCTGACCGTGCGCAGCCGCCCGGACCACCTCGCCCGCGTCGCCGGCCTCTCCGCCCGCGAGGTGCTGGGCGGGCTGCGCCGGCTCGAGGAGCGCGGCCTGGCCGACGGTGCGGGGGAGGGCTGGCGACGCCGTCGCTAGACTCGGCCCATGACGAACGACGACCCGCTGCCGCCGGCCGTGGCGCGGGCCCTGGAGCGGTACACGGAGCACCTGGTGCACGAGCTGGCCCGCAGCCCGCGCACCGTCCGCGCCTACACGGGCGACCTGCGCGCCCTCTTCACCTGGTTGCACGACTCCTACGGTGTGGCCGCACCGGCCGCGGTGGAGCTCGACATGCTCCGGGCGTGGCTGGCCGTCCGCCTCGCCGAGGGCGCCGGCCGCTCGTCGATGGCGCGCTGGACGGCATCGGTCCGCGGCTTCTTCGGGTGGGCCGTCGCCACGGGACTCGTCGGCGCCGATCCCAGTCTGCGGCTCGTCGCCCCGCGGCGCCGGCACCCCCTGCCGGACGTCGTCCCCGCCGACGGGATGCGGGAGCTGCTCGACGACCTCGCCGCGCGGTCCACCGAGCCGGGCGGCAGCGGGACGGATGCCGCGCTCACCGCCCGGGACCGTGCCCTGCTCGAGCTGCTCTACGCCACCGGGGCGCGGGTCGGGGAGCTCACCGGAGCCGACGTCGACGACCTCGACCGCGCCCGTCGCGTCCTGACCGTGATCGGCAAGGGCGACAAGCAGCGCACGGTGCCCTTCGGCCGCCCCGCCGACGAGGCGCTGCAGCTGTGGCTGGCCCGCCGGCCCCTCCTCGCCACGGCGGGGAGCGGCCCGGCCCTGTTCCTGGGCTCGCGGGGCGGGCGGATCGACGCCCGGCAGGTCCGGCGGGTCGTCGCGCGGGAGCTCGGCACCGTGCCCGACACCGCCGCGCGGGGTCCCCACGCCCTGCGCCACTCGGCGGCCACGCACCTCGTGGACGGCGGCGCCGACCTGCGCACGGTGCAGGAGCTGCTCGGGCACGCGTCCGTGGCCTCCACCCAGATCTACACGCACGTGTCCGTGGACCGTCTCGGCACGGTCTACCGCCAGGCGCACCCGCGGGCCTGAGGCCGCGCTCCGCCCGCGGGCCGGGGACGCTCGGGCGCATCCCGGGTTGACGCCCGCGGAATGTTTGCAGTTGAATGAGTGCGAGATTGTACTCGACGTCCCGGACACGGCAACCAGCCGCGCACCGCACCGGACGACGGGTGCGGCACCGGAGCAGCCGGACGCCGCGCGGGCCTCGAATCCCCGCGGCGGGACGGTGGCCCGGACAACAGCATCGACCGGGTGCGGCAGGCTCGCCGCGACCCGCAGGGTGGGACCGCTTCCGTGCAGGGCGTTGGGGAAGACGTACCTACACGACGGAGGAACAGGTCATGTCTGCACCCACCACGCGCGGAGTGCTCTACGTGCACTCGGCCCCGAGAGCGCTGTGCCCGCACGTCCAGTGGGCGCTGGAGTCGGTCGCGCGCCAGCGCACGGAGCTCGAGTGGACCCAGCAGGACGTGGAGCCCGGCTCGGTGCGCGCCGAGCTGGAGTGGTCCGGTCCGGCCGGGACCGGCGCCCTCCTCGCCTCCGCGCTGCGCACGATGGGCCGGCTCCGCTTCGAGGTCACCGAGAACCCGTGCCGGGGTCACGACGGCGCCCGCTGGTCCTTCACGCCCGAGCTGGGGATCTTCCACGCCACGACGGACGCCGCCGGCAACATCATGGTCTCCGAGGACCGGATCCGCTATGCCTACGAGACCGCCGCCGGGAACCCGCTGCTCGTGGTCAACGAGCTGTCGCTCGCCCTGGGCGAGGCCTGGGACGAGGAGCTCGAACCGTTCCGGCACGCGGCGGAGGGCGCCCCCGTGCGCTGGCTGCACCGCGTCGGCTGAGCGGACCCGTCCCTGACCTCCGCGGGAACCGGGCCGGACGCACGAGAGGGCCGCCCCGCGCGCNGCGGGGCGGCCCTCTCGTGGCTCCGGGGGCGTGCCCCCAGAGGGGGCGTGCGCTCAGACGGTCCGGAAGGCTGCGACCGCGTTGTGGCCGCCGAAGCCGAACGAGTTGGACACCGCCACGAAGTCGCCGGAGGGCAGGTCGCGGGCGTCCGTGACGACGTCGAGGTCGATCTCCGGGTCCTGGTTCTCGAGGTTGATCGTGCACGGGGCGGTGCGGTGGTGGACGGCCAGCACGGTGAGGACGGCCTCGACGGCGCCCGAGCCGCCCAGGATGTGGCCCGTCATCGACTTGGTCGCCGAGACGCACATGTCGTCCACCGCCGAGCCGAACGCACGGCGCAGGGCACCGGCCTCAGGAGCGTCGCCCTTGGGCGTCGAGGTCGCGTGGGCGTTGACGTGACGGACCTCGTCCGCCGAGAAGTCACCGGTCTCCATGGCCTCCGCGAGGGCGCGGGCCGCGCCGCGGCCCTGCTCGTCCGGCGCGGTGATGTGGTAGGCGTCCGACGTGAGACCGGCGCCGGCCAGCTCCGCGTAGACGCGCGCGCCTCGGGCCCTGGCGTGCTCCTCCGACTCGAGCACGACGGCTCCGGCGCCCTCGGCCATGACGAACCCGTCGCGGTCCGTGTCGTAGGGCCGGGAGGCGCGCTCGGGCTCGTCGTTGCGCTTGGACAGCGCCTGCATCGAGGCGAACGCGGCAATGGTCACGGGGTGGATCGCGGACTCCGCACCGCCCACCACCACGATGTCCGCCTTGCCGCAGCGGATGAGGTTCATGCCCTGGTAGAACGCCTCGGTGCCGGACGCGCACGCGGAGACCGGGGTGATGGAGGCGGCACGGGCCCTGAGGTCCATGCCGACGGCCGCGGCGTTGCCGTTGGGCATCAGCAGGGGCACGGTGAGCGGCATGATCCGCCGGGCCCCGCGCGTGAGCAGGGTGTCGTAGGCGTCGAGCAGGGTCCAGACCCCACCGATCCCGGTGCCGAAGGCCACGGCGAAGCGGTCGGGGTCCACCTCGTCCGAGTTCTCGGCGTTGGAGCCGGAGAAGCCGGCGTCCGCCCACGCCTCGCGGCCGGCGATGACGGAGAGCTGCCCCGACGGGTCCAGGCGCTTGGCCTCGACCCGGGTGAGCACCTCGCTCGCAGGGGTCGACACCGTCGCGGCGATCCGCACGCCGAGATCGTAGGTGTCCACCCAGTCGTGCTCGATGGCGCGGACACCCGAGACGCCCGTGGTGGCGCTGCGCCACAGCTCGGGGACGGTGCCACCGATCGGGGTGGTGGCACCGAGACCGGTGACGACTACTTTGCGGGTCATGACTGCACTTCCTCGTGTCCTGGGGTGAAGCGGTGGGCGGCCCGCCCGGTTGCTGGCCGGCGCGGCGCGGCGGATCCTGCGGTCCGCCGCGCACC
>NZ_JBISWJ010000005.1:0-36981 GCF_044462225.1 Kocuria kalidii
GGCCGGCCGACTCAGGCCTGGGCGTTGTCGATGAAGTTGACGGCGTCCTCGACGGTCTTGAGGTTCTTGACCTCCTCGTCGGGGATGGTCACGTCGAACTTCTCCTCGGCGTTGACGACGATGGTCATCATCGAGATGGAGTCGATGTCCAGGTCCTCGGTGAAGGACTTGTCCAGCTGGACGGACTCGGTCTCGAGACCAGTCTCCTCGTTCACGATCTCGGCCAGGCCGGTCAGGATTTCCTCTTTGCTCGCCATGGTGGCTTCCTTTCTCTGCGGCTGCCGGAGCAGCCGGTGGTGACGGGTGCCCCCGGGCAGGTGCCGGGTGCATCTGTCCCGGTCAGGCCCTGGGGCCCGGCCGGGGGACATCGGGTGTGCGGTTCAACCCTACGACGTGTCGCAGGGCCCCGCGGCGGCACCGACACGTGGGCCCGGCCTCGGTGCAGGCCCACGGTGTCGGCGCGGTCAGGGGAGGACGACGACCTGGGCCCCGTAGACCAGGCCGGCGCCGAAGCCGATCTGCAGCGCCAGCTTCCCGGACAGGTCCGGGTGGTCGGCGAGCAGGCGGTGCGTGGCGAGCGGGACGGAGGCCGCCGACGTGTTGCCGGACTCGGCGATGTCCCGGGCGATCACGACGGAGTCGGGGAGCTTGAGCGTCTTGGCCATCTGGTCGATGATGCGCATGTTCGCCTGGTGGGGGATGAAGGCGCTCAGGTCCTCGGGCCCCACCCCGGCCACGTCCATGGCCTCCTGCGCGCGCTTGGCGACCTCCCAGGAGGCCCAGCGGAACACCGTCTGGCCGTCCTGGCGCAGGGTCGGCCACAGCGTGGCGTCCTCGGGCACCTCCCCGGTCTCCGGGTCCACGAGGTCGGAAAACTTGGAACGCTCCCGTCCCTGCTCCACCGCGCGGATGTCGGTGAGCGGGTGGGTCATCCGGATGGCGCCCCACTTGGCACCGTCGGAGCCCCACACGGAAGGCCCGATGCCGGGGGTCTCCGAGGGGCCGACGACCACCGCACCGGCGCCGTCGCCGAGCAGGAACGAGATCGAGCGCTCGCTGTTGTCGATGACGTCCGAGAGCTTCTCCACGCCGACGACCAGCACGTGCTGGGCCGCTCCGGAGCGCACGAGGGCGTCGGCCTGGGCGATGCCGTAGCAGTACCCGGCGCAGGCGGCCGAGATGTCGAAGGCGGGCGCCGGGGTGGCCCCGAGGCGGTCGGCGAGCGCCGCCGCCGCGGACGGGGTCAGGTAGGGGAAGGAGATCGTGGAGACGATGACCCCGTCGAGCTGCGCGGCCTCGATGCCGGCGGCCGCCAGCGCCTCGCGGGAGGCGTGCTCGGCCATGTCCAGGACGCTCACGTCCTCGGCGGCGCGGTGCCGGGTCCGGATGCCGGTGCGCTGCTGGATCCACTCGTCCGAGGACTCGATCCACTGGCAGACGTCGTCGTTGGTGACGACCACGTCCGGGCGGTAGATGCCCAGGCCGAGGATCCGGGAGTGGGCATTGGTCTGTTGCTGCTTCAGGGTCACCACTGGGGTTGTCGCTCCTTCGTGCGGCCGGGCGCGGCGGACGGGCCGGCTGGGCGGGGCGGAACGGCTGCTCCGGCCTCGGGACGTGCGGCGCAGGGTGTGCGCGCGCGGACGTCAGTCAAGAGTACTCCTGGCCTGCTCCAGCTCCTGCGCGGAGTTCACGGCCAGCGCCGGGACGCCCTTGAGGCCGCGCTTGGCCAGCCCCACGAGGGTTCCGGCCGGGGGCAGCTCGATCAGCTGCTCGACGCCGCGCTCCTGGAGCGTGCGCAGGCACAGGTCCCAGCGCACGGGCCGGCAGACCTGGGCCACGAGCGCGTCGAGGTTCGCCGCCCCGCCGCCCACGGCGCCGCCGTCGGCGTTGGAGAGCAGGGGATGGACGGGATCGGCGGGAGAGAGCCGGGGCACGAGCTCGTGCAGCGGTTCGAGGGCAGGGGCCATGTGCTGGGTGTGGAAGGCACCGGCGACCTTGAGCGGGACCACCCGGGCACGGGCGGGCGGGTTCTCGGCGAGCGCGGCCAGCTGCTCCAGGGTGCCGGCCGCCACGGTCTGGCCGCCCCCGTTGCTGTTGGCGGGGGTGAGTCCCGCGGCCTCGATGGCGGCGAGGACCTCGTCCTCCTTGCCGCCGAGCACCGCGCTCATGCCGGTGGGCACGGCCGCCGCCGCCTCGGCCATGGCGTTGGCGCGGGTCCGCACGAAGGCCATCGCGTCGGCCTCGGTCAGGGCGCCGGCCAGGGCGGAGGCGGTGATCTCGCCCACGGAGTGCCCGGCGAGGACGAGGTCGTCGCGGTCCGCGCCGATCCGGTCGCCGAGCAGCCGTCCCGCCACGAGGCCCGCGGCCACGATGAGGGGCTGGGCCACCGCAGTGTCCTTGATGGTCTCCTCGTCGGCCTCGGTCCCGAAGTGCACCAGGTCGAGCCCCGCGGCCTCGCTGAGCTTCTCGAGGTGGGTGCGGACGCCGTCGAGGGCGAGCCATTCGGTGAGGAAGCCGGGTTTCTGGGAGCCCTGTCCGGGGCAGAGGATCGCGATCACCGGTCCAGCTTCCCAAGGATGCCCCGTCGGGCGGGGGCTCGGAGGCCACGAACCCGGGACGCGGTGTTTGTAGGGATGCTACAAGACCGTTCCCACGGCGGGTCCGGAGGTGTCGATGGGGGCGCACGAGTCCGCGAGCCGGCCGGCCACGAGGGCGCAGTGCAGCACGAAGGCGTCGCGGGGGACGAGGGGGTCCCAGCCGGTCAGGTCGCTGATCCGGCGCAGCCGGTAGCGCACCGTGTTGGCGTGCACGAACAGCTCCCGGGCGGTGGCCTCCAGGGAGTGGCCCACGGAGACGTAGGCGGACAGGGTCTCCACGAGCCCGGTCGCGGAGCGGGTGAGCGGGCGGTACACGGCCTCGACCATCGCCGCGCGCGCGCTCTCGTCCCCGGCCATGGCCCGCTCCGGCCACAGGTCCTCGGAGTGCACGGGACGGGGGGCGGCGGGCCAGGCCGGTGCCACGGACAGGGCCGCGTGGGCGAGGCGGGCCGACCGCCCCGCCTCGAAGATCGTCGGGGACTCCGGGCCGTAGGCGACCGGGCCGGGGCCGAAGGCGGCGCTGAGCTTGTCGAGGGCGAGGTCCCGGTCGGTCAGGCCGCCGAGGACCAGGACGAGCCGGTCGCCCTGGATCGACACGAGGGAGTCGTGCGCGTGGCGGCCGGCGAGCCGGCGGAGCCGGGCGACCGTGGCGGGGCCCGTCGCCTCGGGTGCGGACCCCGTGAGCACCGTGACCGGGCCCGTCGACGCCCAGCCGAGGGCGGCGACCCGGGAGCGGAGGGAGTCGGAGTGCTCCCCCCGCAGGATCCCGTCGACCACGAGGGACTCCAGCCGGGCGTCCCAGGACCCCCGGTTCTCGGCGGCGCGGGCGTAGACGTCGGCGGCGGCGAAGGCGATGTCCCGCGAATAGCGCAGGACGGCCTCCCGCAGCGCTGCCTCGTCGTGGTGCTTGGCCAGCTCGGGGACCTTCTCCTCCACGACGTCCACGACGATCCGCAGCAGCTGGAGGGCGTGCTGGAGGGAGATGGAGCGGGTCAGGTCCGTGGGGGCCTCGCGGAAGACCTGGGTGAGCACCCACAGGGGCTCCTCCGGGTCCTCGTACCACCGCACGAACGAGGAGATGCCCCGCTGGGCCACGAGCCCCAGCTCGGAGCGCTCGTCGGCGCGCAGCTCCTCGAACCAGCCCAGGTCCGTCTCCAGGCGCCGGGTCGCGACCGTGGAGATCGCCCCCAGGTTCGCCTTGAGGTTCTCGAGCGTCCGGGGGTGGGGCGGGGCGGCGGGCCGGGTCCGGTCGGGCGGGCGCCGGCGCGAGGGGCGCAGCCAGCGCGTCGTCGTGTTCCCTTCCTGTCCAGCCATGCCTCAGAGCTTAGAGCACGCGGTCCCGGGCGCCGGTCCCGGTGACGACGACGGCGCCCCGCCGGCCCGCGGGTGCGGGCGGACGGGGCGCCGTGGCGCACGGACGGACCCGGCTCAGGCGTCGCCGCCCGCGTTGCCCGAGGTGCCGGCGGTGACGTCGTCGAGGGCGTACTTCTCGATCGCCTCGCCCGGCGCGCGCCAGTCGACCTCGCCGCGCTTGGCGAGCATCTCCAGGGCGCGGACCACCATGGAGTGGGAGTCGATCTTGAAGTGCCGTCGGGCTCCCGCGCGGGTGTCCGAGAACCCAAAGCTGTCGGCGCCCAGGGACGCGAACTCGTTCGGGACGAACTGGCGGATCTTGTCCGGCAGGTCCGCGCTGAAGTCCGAGACCGCCACGACCGGGCCCGTGGCCCCGGCCAGCTGCTGGGCGACGAACGGGGTGCGCGTCCCGTCCCCGGGGTTGAGGAACGCCTCCTGCTCCGCCGCCACGCCGTCGCGGCGGAGCTGGATCCAGGAGGTCACCGACCACACGTCGGCGGAGACGCCCCAGTCCTCGGCGAGCAGCTTCTGCGCCTCGAGCGCCCACGGCACGGCCACGCCGGAGGCGAGCAGCTGGGCGCGGGGCCCCTCGTTCTCGGCGGGCCTGAGCAGGTAGATGCCCTTGAGGATGCCCTCGACGTCCACGTCCTCCGGCTCGGCCGGCTGCTGGTACGGCTCGTTGTAGACCGTGACGTAGTACATGACGTTGTGGTCCTCGTCGCCCGAGCCGTACATGTGCTCGAGGCCGCGCTCGACGATGTGGGCGATCTCGTACCCGTAGGCCGGGTCGTAGTGGATCACCGCGGGGTTCGTCGCGGCCAGCAGCGGGGAGTGCCCGTCGGCGTGCTGGAGGCCCTCGCCGGTGAGCGTGGTGCGCCCGGCGGTGGCCCCGATGATGAACCCGCGGGTCATCTGGTCGGCCGCGGCCCAGAAGGAGTCGCCGGTGCGCTGGAAGCCGAACATCGAGTAGAAGATGTACACCGGCACCATCGGCTCCCCGTGGGTGGCGTAGGCGGTGCCGGCGGCGGTGAACGCCGCCACGGAGCCGGCCTCGTTGATGCCGGCGTGCAGGATCTGCCCCTGCGGGGACTCCTTGTAGGCCAGCATCAGCTCGCGGTCCACGGAGAGGTAGTTCTGCCCGTTGGGGTTGTAGATCTTGGCCGTGGGGAAGAACGAGTCCATGCCGAAGGTGCGGGCCTCGTCGGGGACGATCGGCACGATCCGGTGGCCGAACTCCTTGTCCCGCAGCAGGTCCTTGAGGATCCGGACGAAGGCCATCGTGGTGGCCGCCATCTGCTTGCCGGAGCCCTTCTTCGCCGACTTGTACGCGGCGTCGGTGGGCAGCGCGATCTCGTTCTGCTCGTGCGGGCGATCCGGGAGGAAGCCGCCCAGCTCCTTCCGGCGCTCGAGCAGGTACTTGACCTCCGGGGAGTCCTTCCCCGGGTGGTAGTACGGGGCGCCGTAGAGGTCCTTCTCCAGCTCCTCGTCCGAGACGGGGATGCGCAGGTGGTCGCGGAAGGCCTTGAGGTCCTCCAGGGTGAGCTTCTTCATCTGGTGGGTGGCGTTGCGCGCCTCGAAGTGGCTGCCCAGTCCGTAGCCCTTCACGCCCTGGGCCAGGACCACGGTGGGCTGGCCCTCGTGCTCCGTCGCGGCCTTGTAGGCGGCGTAGACCTTGTGGTAGTCGTGCGCGCCGCGCTTGAGCTCCCAGATCTCGTCGTCGGACATGTCCGCGACGAGCTCCTTGGTCGCCGGGGACTTGCCGAAGAAGTGGTCGCGGATGAACCCGCCGGACTCGGCCTTGTAGGTCTGGAAGTCGCCGTCGAGGGTCTCGTTCATGATCCGGACGAGCTCTCCGTCCTCGTCCTTCTCGAGCAGCTCGTCCCACTCCCGGCCCCAGAGGACCTTGACCACGTTCCAGCCGGCACCGCGGAAGAACGCCTCCAGCTCCTGGACGATCTTGCCGTTGCCGCGCACCGGCCCGTCCAGGCGCTGCAGGTTGCAGTTGACCACGAAGGTGAGGTTGTCGAGCTTGTCGTTGGCGGCCAGCTGCAGCAGTCCGCGCGACTCCGGCTCGTCCATCTCGCCGTCGCCGAGGAACGCCCACACGTGCTGGTCCGAGGTGTCCTTGATCCCGCGGTTGTGCAGGTACCGGTTGAACTGCGCCTGGTAGATCGCGTTCATCGGGCCGATGCCCATGGACACGGTGGGGAACTGCCAGAAGTCCGGCATGGAGCGGGGGTGGGGGTAGGAGGGCAGCCCGTCGGGCGCCTTCGTCTTCTCCTGCCGGAACCCGTCCAGCTGCTCCTCGGTGAGCCGGCCCTCGAGATAGGCGCGGGCGTAGTTGCCGGGGGCCGAGTGGCCCTGCCAGAACACCTGGTCGCCGCCGCCGGGGTGGTCGGGGCCCCGGAAGAAGTGGTTCAGGCCCACCTCGTACAGGGTCGCCACACCGGCGTAGGACGAGATGTGCCCGCCCACGCCGATCTCCGGGCGCTGGGCCCGGTGCACCATCACTGCGGCGTTCCAGCGCAGCAGCGCCCGGTAGCGCCGCTCGACCTCCTCGTCGCCGGGGAACTCCGGCTCCTGGTCCACCGGGATCGAGTTCACGTAGTCGGTGGTGGTGACCATCGGCACGCCCACGCTCTTCGCGCCCGCGTGCTGGAGGAGGGCGCGCATGATGTACTGCGCCCGCTCCGTGCCCTGCGTCTCGATCAGGCCCTCGAAGGACTCGAGCCACTCCCGGGTCTCCTCGGTGTCGGAGTCCTTCAGGTTGTTGGTCAAGCCACTGAGGATGTGGTGGTTGCTGGATGAAGGCACGTTCAACCTCTCTTCGTCGAGCTGCCCGACGGCAACCCGGGCGGGCACGCGCGAGGGCGCGGCCGGGTGGTCCGACAGTACTCAAAATACCCGTCGCCCGTTCCGGTGACCGGACGACGCCCCGGAGGGGCGGTCGACCGGGAACCGGCCCGTCGTGCGGATCGCGCCGACAGGGTGTCCGGGCGTGCGGGGTGTCTGTTGGGACCATGCTTCCACACCCGGGGCGGACCGTCACACGGCGTGTCACCCCACGATTCGGGGGGCCGCGACCGTGCGGGAGCTTGAAAGACACCCTGATCCGGTGTTGTCTGGACGGTGAAGCCGGTATCCGGCCCGCCACCGTGCCCCCGCGGTCCGCCGACGGGCAGGCGGAGCCCAGCACCGGTACGCAGTGCGCGGTCGTCGTTCGTCGGCCCGATCCCAGAAGGAGCAAGAACAGTGAGCGAGGCCAAGACCACCGCGGGTGACGCGGTAGTCCAGCTCGGTTTCAAGGATGGCGACTACATCCAGGAGTTCGGGTACGACGAGGACGTCGACCTCGACCTGAGGGTCGGCATCGAGGAACTGATCGGATCGGATCTGCTCGACGAGGACGACCAGGAGGTCGTGGACGCCGTGCTGCTGTGGTTCCGCGAGGGCGACGGCGACCTGGTCGACACCCTGGTGGACGTCACGACCACCCTGGACGAGGGCGGCGTGGTGTGGGTGCTGACCCCGAAGGCCGGGCGCGACGGATACGTGCCGCCCGCGGAGGTCCAGGAGGCCGCGCCCACGGCCGGTCTGCACGTGACGACCACCGCGCGCGTCAGCGCCGACTGGGCCGCGACGCGGCTCATGCCCAAGCGCAACATCTGACCGGGCGCCGCGGCGCCCACCGGAGGAGACCACCCATGCTCGAGATCGGTGCCCACGCCCCGGACTTCACCCTCCAGAACCAGTACGGCGAGCCGGTGACCCTCAGCGGCCTGCGGGGCCGTCCCGTGGCGGTCGTGTTCTACCCGTTCGCGTTCTCCGGGGTGTGCACCGGTGAACTGTGCCGGCTCCAGGACAGCCTCCCCGTGTTCGACGACGCCGGGGTGCGGCTGCTCGCGGTGTCCGTGGACACCAAGTACACGCTGCGTGCCTTCGCCCGCGAGGAGTCCTTCGACTTCGACCTGCTCTCGGACTTCTGGCCGCACGGAGCCGTGGCGCAGCGCTACGGGGTGTTCGACCCCGTGTCCGGGCAGGCGGAGCGGGCCACGTTCGTGCTGGACGCGGAGGGCGTCGTCGCCGACGCCTTCCGGTCCGAGCGCGGCGTCCCGCGGGAGCTCGAGGCCTACCGCTCCGCCCTCGCGAAGCTGGACGGCTGAGCCCCACCGGCCCGGCCCCGAACGAGCAGCGATGGCCACCGTCCGTGCCGGCTACGGCGCCCCCGTGAGCCCCGACCAGTTCCCCGACCCGGACGCCACCGGCCTCGACGCCGGGCTGGACCGCGCGGTCGAGCTCCTGTCCGGCCGCCGGACCACCGTCCTGACGGGCGCGGGCATCAGCACGGACTCCGGGATCCCGGACTACCGCGGACCCGGCTCCACCCCGCGCACGCCCATGACGTTCGACGAGTTCACGGGCAGCGCCGCCATGCGCAGCCACTACTGGGCGCGCAACCAGTACGGGTGGCGCCACCTCGCCCGCGCCCGGCCCAATCCCGGGCACACCGCCCTGGCCCGCCTCGAGGAGTCGGGCGCCGTCACCGGCGTGGTGACCCAGAACATCGACCGCCTGCACCAGGCCGCGGGGTCCCTCAACGTCGTCGACCTGCACGGCCGCTACACGCGGGTGGGGTGCATGCGCTGCGCCACCCTGATCCCGCGGGCCGTGCTCTCCGACCTGTTCGACGAGCTCAACCCGGGCTTCTACGACGCGATCTCGTCGCCGGACGACATCGAGTTCGCCCCGGACGCCGACGCCCTGGTGCCGCGCACGGCCGGGTTCCGGGTGCCGGACTGCCCCGTCTGCGGCGGGGTGCTCAAGCCCGACGTCGTGTTCTTCGGTGAGAACGCGCCCCGGCACCGGGTGCTGCGGGCGCTGCGCATGGTGGACGCCGCGGACGCCCTGCTGGTCGTGGGCTCGTCCCTGACCGTGAACTCGGGGCGCCGGTTCGTCCGGCACGCCGTGCGGGCCGGTGCGCCGGTGGTGATCGTCAACCACGGGCGCACCCGGGGGGACGCCTCGGCACGGCTGAAGATCGACGCCTCCGCGAGCGACTTCCTCGCCGGGCTCGAACGGCGACTCGGCCGCCCGTAGGACACCGGCGGGTGTGCCGAAGATCACATCGGGCCGGACCGGGGCGCGTTCCGGCCGCTGCTCGGCGACGGGTAGCCTGTTCGGGACCCGGGTGCCGGCGGTCGCGCAGACCGCCCACCCGGTTGTCAGGGTCCTTAGCTCAGCTGGTAGAGCGCCACGTTTACACCGTGGATGTCATCGGTTCGATCCCGGTAGGACCCACCCGCGCCGCCGCGGCCGCGGCAACACGTGCGCACGGGACGGCGCCGGTCCCCGGGGTTTGTAGGCTGGGGGCATGGCAGCAGAACAGAAAGCTCAGATCGGCGTCACCGGCCTCGCGGTCATGGGCGCCAACCTCGCCCGCAACTTCGCCCGGCACGGGTACACCGTCGCCCTCCACAACCGCTCCGTCGGAAAGACCGACGCCCTCCTCGACGCCCACGGCGACGAAGGGGCGTTCGTCCGCACGGAGACCCTCCAGGAGCTCGTGGACGCCCTCGAGACTCCCCGCCGCATCCTCGTGATGGTCAAGGCCGGCGCCCCCGTGGACGCCGTCATCGAGCAGCTCGTACCGCTGCTCGAGAAGGACGACATCATCATCGACGGCGGCAACTCCTACTTCCAGGACACCCGGCGCCGGGAGCGCGAGCTCTCCGAGAAGGGCCTGGACTTCGTGGGCATCGGCGTCTCGGGCGGTGAGGAGGGCGCCCTGCTCGGGCCCTCCATCATGCCCGGCGGGTCCCGCAAGTCCTACGACTTCCTCGGGCCCCTGCTCGAGGACATCGCGGCCAAGGCGGAGGACGGCAAGCCGTGCTGCGCCTGGATCGACACCGACGGTGCCGGGCACTTCGTGAAGATGGTGCACAACGGCATCGAGTACGCCGACATGCAGGTCATCGGCGAGGCCCACGAGCTGCTGCGGGCCGTCGCGGGCCTCGAGCCCGCGGAGCAGGCCGACGTCTTCGAGCAGTGGAACCGCACCGAGCTGGCCTCCTACCTCATCGAGATCACCGCCCACGTGCTGCGCCAGGTCGACGCCCGCACGGACCAGCCGCTCATCGACGTGATCGTCGACGCGGCGGGGCAGAAGGGCACCGGCCGCTGGACCGTCCAGGAGGCCCTCGAGCTCGGCTCGCCGGTCACCGCGATCGCCGAGTCCGTCTTCGCCCGCGCCCTGTCCTCCGCCGAGCCGGACATGCGCCTGGAGGCCCAGCGCGTCCTGCCCGAGGGGGTGGGGGGGACCACCGAGGACGTCGTCCACGACCCCGAGTTCGTCGAGGACGTGCGCAAGGCCCTCTACGCGTCGAAGCTGGTCAGCTACGCCCAGGGCCTCGACATGCTCACCATGGCCGGCCGGGAGTACGGCTGGGACCTGGACCTGGCGACCATCGCGGGCCTGTGGCGCGAGGGCTGCATCATCCGGGCCGAGCTGCTCGAGGTCATCATGGAGGCGTACAAGGACGACAAGCAGCCGCTGAACCTGCTGTTCGCCCCGGAGTTCGTCTCCGCGGTGGAGGAGGCCCTGCCGTCCTGGCGACGCGTCGTGGCCCGTGCCGTGGAGCGCGGCATCCCCGCCCCGCTGTTCGCGACCACGCTGAACTACTACGACTCCCTGCGCCGGCCCCGGCTCAACGCGGCCCTCACCCAGGGGCTGCGGGACTACTTCGGCGCGCACACCTACAAGCGCACCGACGACGCCGAGGGGGTCTACCACACCCTGTGGAGCGGGGACCGCTCCGAGGTCGTCGCCTAGTCCCGACCACGACGCCGGCCGGACCGCCCCACCGCGGGGAGGTCCGGCCGGCGTCGTCGTACGGACCCGGGCGGGCACCGCCGTCCGGTCAGGGTCGTGGCGTCAGATCCACATCGCGGGATCGATGTAGGTCGAGGGGTCCACGAGCGGCTGCTGCTTCTCGGGAGTGCGCGGACGGACCCTGCCGGGGATCCCCGTCACGATCGAGTCCTCCGGCACGTCCTTGACCACCACGGCGTTGGCGCCCACCGCGGAGTCGGCGCCGATCTCGACCGGCCCCAGGATCTTGGCCCCCGCCCCGATGACGACCCGGTCGCCCACGGTGGGGTGGCGCTTGACCTTCTCCAGGGAGCGCCCGCCCAGCGTCACCCCGTGGTAGATCATCACGTCCTCCCCGATCTCGGCGGTCTCGCCGATGACCACGCCCATGCCGTGGTCGATGAAGAACCGGCGCCCGACGGTGGCCCCGGGGTGGATCTCCACGCCGGTGAGGAAGCGGCCGAGCTGGGAGACCGTGCGCGCCAGCAGCCGCCGGTCCGGGTGCTGCCACAGCCGGTGGGACAGGCGGTGGATCCAGATGGCGTGCAGACCCGAGTAGTTGAGGGCGATCTCCGCCCGGGACCGTCCGGCCGGGTCGTGGGTGCGGGCCGTCTGCAGGTCCTCGGCGAGTCGGCTCCAGAAACTCACGGCATCCTCTGTTCTCCCGGGGGCGGGTTCCGGTCCCGCCGGGGCCGGCGGGACGTCGTGGGGCGCGGACGGCGACGACCCGCCCACATCCGGGAGCAACGTCGCCGGCGGGCGGCGCTATTCCCGGGAGGGGGCGGGTCGTCGGCACGCGTGGCGCCGGGCCGGATCAGCCGCGGATGTCCTCGTAGAGCAGGGTGGAGATGTAGCGCTCGCCGAAGTCGCACACGATGGCGACGATCAGCTTGTCCCGGTTCTCCTCCTTGGCGGCCTCCTGCAGGGCGGCCCACACGATGGCGCCCGAGGAGATCCCGCCGAGGATGCCCTCCTTGGTGCCGAGCTCGCGGGCGACCCGCACGGAGTCCTCGACCGTCACGTCGTAGACGTCGTCGTAGATCTCCCGGTCGAGGTTGTCGGGCACGAAGTTCGCGCCGAGGCCCTGGATCTTGTGCGGACCGGCCTTGCCCTCGGTGAGCAGGGGGGAGTCGGCCGGCTCGACGACGACGAGGCGCACGTCCGGCTTCTGCTCGCGCAGGTAGCGGCCCGCGCCCGTGATGGTGCCGCCGGTGCCCACGCCGGAGACGAACACCTCGACCTGGCCGTCGGTGTCCTCCCAGATCTCGGGGCCCGTGGTCGCGTAGTGCACCGCCGGGTTGGCCTCGTTCGCGAACTGCTTGGCCAGGACCGCGTTCTCGGTCGACTCGACGATCTCCTGGGCCTTCTCGACGGCGCCGCGCATGCCCTCCGCGCCCGGGGTGAGCACGATCTGGGCGCCGTAGGCGCGCAGCATGACCCGGCGCTCCGTCGACATGGTCTCGGGCATGGTCAGGATCACCTTGTAGCCGCGGGCCGCGCCGACCATGGCCAGCGCGATGCCGGTGTTGCCGGAGGTGCCCTCGACGATCGTGCCGCCCGGCTGGAGCTGGCCGGACTTCTCGGCGGCGTCGATGATGGACACGCCGATGCGGTCCTTGACCGAGTTCGCCGGGTTGTAGAACTCCAGCTTCACGGCGACCTTGCCGGGCAGGCCCTCGCCGAGCCGGTTGAGGCGGACGAGCGGCGTGCGGCCGACGAGCTCGGTGACGTCGTTGTAGATCTTCGGCATGTGCGTACCTCGGTTTCTGCGTGGTCGGTTCTTCGAACGGATCTGGGTGGTGCTCGTGGCCGCCGGTGCACTGGGGGGCCCGCGGCGGCGCGGTCCTAGCTCAGCCTAGCCAGGCCCCGCAACCGCTACTACGCGGTAAGCCACGCGGAGTAACGTTTCCGGACCTTCGCCAGCTTGGGGTTGATGATCACCTGGCAGTAGCCGTTCCAGGGCTGCTCGGCGTAGAAGTCCTGGTGCTCGGGCTCCGCCTCCCAGAACGTGCCCAGCGGTTCGAGCGTCGTGACGATCGGGTCGAGCCACAGCGGTTGCGTCCGGGCGATCGACTGCGCGAACAGCTCCCGCTGCTCCTCGTCGGCCCAGAACATCGCGGACCGGTACTGGGTCCCGACGTCGTAGTTCTGCCGGTTGAGGGTCGTGGGGTCGTGGCCGGTGAAGAAGAGGTCGAGGATCACGTCCGCCGGGACGACCGACGGGTCGAAGGTCACGGCGACCGCCTCCGCGTGCCCGGTCGTGCCGGAGCAGACCTCGTAGTAGGAGGGGCGCCCGGGGGCGCCGCCGGTGTACCCGGAGACCACCGAGGTCACGCCCCGGGTGATCCGGTAGACGGCGTCGAGGCACCAGAAGCACCCGCCCGCGAGCACGAAGGTCACGGGCGCGGTGCGGTCGGAGTCGGGATGGAGGTCGGCGACGGGGCGTGCGCCGTCGTGCGCGGAAAGGGCCATGACCCGTACAACACCGCGCGGCCCGCGGCATTCCCGCTGCCTCCTCCCGCCCGGGGACGCACCCGTCCGGCACGCCCCCCGGCCCCGGCGGCCCGGGCTCCTAGACTGGCCCCATGAGCGAGCAGAGCACGTCCCCGCCCGCGCCCGTCCTGTCGGAGGTGCTGGAGACCGTCGAGCGGCTGTGGCCCCTGCACCTCCAGGAGCCCTGGGACGCGAGCGGGCTCGTCACCGGGCGCCCGGACCAGCCCGTGCACCGGATCCTGTTCGCGGTGGACCCGGTGGCCGAGGTCGTGGCGGAGGCCGTGTCGACGGGCGCCGACCTGCTGGTCACCCACCACCCCCTCCTGCTGCGCGGCGTCACCTCCGTGGCCGCCGACGGGCCGAAGGGCGCGGTGGTGCACGAGCTCATCGAGCACCGGTGCGCCCTGCTCGCCTGCCACACCAACGCGGACTCCGCCACGGACGGCGTCTCCGACGCCGTGGCGCGCGCCGCCGGACTGGGTGCGACGACGCCGCTCGCCCCCCACCCCGCCGATCCCGCCGTGGGGATCGGGCGGGTGGGAGACCTGCCCGAGCCCGTGCGCCTGGGCGAGCTGGCGCGGCGGCTGTCGGACGCCGTCCCGGCCACGGCCCACGGCGTCCGCGTGGCCGGAGACCCCGAGGCCCTCGTACGGCGGGTCGCCGTGTGCGGGGGAGCGGGGGACTCGCTCTTCGACGAGGTGCGGGCCGCCGGCGCCGATGTTTACGTCACCGCGGACCTCCGCCACCATCCCGCCTCCGAGGCCCGGGAGGCCGCCGTCGGACCCGGCTCGGACGGAACCCCGTACCTGGTGGACCTCTCGCACTTCGCGAGCGAGTGGCTGTGGCTGCCCGTGGGCGCCGCCGCACTGCGGGAGGCGCTCGCGGCCCGCGGCCACGACGTCCAGGTCGAGGTCTCCGCCCGGTGCACCGACCCGTGGGACTTCCGCCTCGACCGTCCCGCCGGTGACCGTCCCGCCCACGACCGTCCCGCCCACGACCCCGCCGCCCCGACCGCAGGAGGATCCGCATGAGCACCGCCACACCCGAGCAGCAACGAGCCCTCCTGGAGCTCGAACGGGTCGACGCCCGGCTGCGACGGATCACGGCCCGGATCGCGGAGCTGCGGACCGACCCCGACGTCGCCGCCGCGCTGCAGCTCCGGGCCCGGGCCATCGCCACCGCCAAGGAGCTCGAGTCCGGGGAGCAGGAGATCCGCGACCGGCTGGACGCCGCGGAGCAGAAGGTCGCCCGCGTCCAGGCCTCGATCGAGAAGGACCGCCGGCGCCTCGAGCAGGGCGGCACCGCCAAGGACCTGATGGGCCTGCAGCACGAGATCGACACCCGCACCCGGCAGCTGGCCGAGGCGGAGGAGACGGAGCTGGAGATCATGCAGGAGCTCGACGACGCGCTCGCCCACCGGGCCCGCATCACGCCGCGGCTCAAGGAGGCCGACGCGGAGGCCCGCCGCCGCGTCGCGGCCCGGGACGAGGAGGGCCAGGCCCTCACGACCGAGCGCGGCGGGCTCGCCGGCGCCCGTGCGGCCGCGGCGGAGGGGGTGGACGCTCCCGCGCTGCTGGCGCGGTACGAGAAGATCCGCACGGGGCGCGGCACCGAGCGGCCGGCGGCGGCGGAGCTGCGGGGCACCGTGTGCGGGTCGTGCGGAACGGGCCTCAGTCCCACCGACGCCGCGACCTTCCGGGCGGCGGCGGCCGACGAGGTGCTCACGTGCCCGGAGTGCGGCGTGATCCTGGTCCGCTCCTGACCGAGCGGGCGCCCGACGGGCACCGTCGGGGAGAGCGGGGGACAGGCCGGCCTGTAAGCCGGGTTCTGTGCGCACGGCCGGTCGCCCGTGCCGTGCCGGTGACCATCCATCTAGGCCCACCGTTGCCGGGGGGCTCGAGCGGCCTACCCGGGTGCTCGGACGAGCAGTCCTCGGGCGCACCCTGTCTGGCCTTGCTCCGGATGGGGTTTACCGAGCCGCGCCGGTCACCCGGCGCGCTGGTGGTCTCTTACACCACCTTTTCACCCTGACCCGCCGCCCGGACGGACCGGGAGCGGGCGGTCTGTTTTCTGTGGCACTTTCCTGCGGGTCTCCCCGAGTGGGCGTTGCCCACCATCCTGCTCTGCGGAGCCCGGACTTTCCTCGCGCCGCGCGACCGGAGCCGCGCGGCCCGCGGTCACCCGGCCGGCCTGTCCGCCGACCATCCTACCCGCCGGAGCGGTGGGCCCGGACCCGGGCCTGGGGCCGCTGCCGAGGCCGCCCGCGGGGGCGCATGCGTTCCCGCCCCCGGGGTCACTAGACTTCTGCGGGTGCTGATCCTGCTCCCACCCTCCGAGACCAAGTCCGCCCCCGGCGCCGGGGCGCCCGTCGACCTCGGGTCCATGTCCTTCCCCGGGCTCACGGACGCCCGGGAACGGGTCCGGACCGAGCTCGCGGCCACGAGCACCCGCGAGGACGCGCTCGAGGTGCTGGGCGTGGGGGAGCGGCTGCGCGGCGAGGTGGTGCGCAACACCCGGCTCGGCGCCGAGCCCGCGGCGCCGGCCCTCAGCGTCTACACCGGGGTGCTCTACGACGCCCTCGACCCGGCCGGGATGAGCGAGGCGCAGCGGGCGGCCGCCGCGGAGGCGCTCGTCGTCGTCTCGGCGCTGTGGGGCGCGGTGCGCCCCGACGACCGGATCCCGGCCTACCGCCTGTCCATGGGCACCGACTTGCCGGGCCTGGGCAGACTCGCGGCCCACTGGAGGCGCCACCTGCCGGCGGTGCTGGATCCCGCGGCCGGGGACGGGCTCGTCGTGGACTGCCGTTCGGCCGCCTACGCGGCCGCGTGGCGCGGTCCCCGCGGACGGACCGTGGGGGTGAAGGTGGTGCGGGAGAGCCACGGGAGGCGCCAGGTCGTCTCGCACATGGCGAAGCACACCCGGGGACTGCTCGCCCGCCACCTCGTCGAGCGCACGGCCGAGGGGAAGCTCCTCCGGACACCGCAGGACCTGCTCGCCGCAGCACAGGAGCGCTGGCACGCCGAGCTCACGGAGCCCACGACGCGGTCGGCCGGCGAGCTCGTGGTCGTGCGCACCGAGGACTGAGACCGCGGACGTGGGCCGAGGCCGAGGACCGGGCGCCGTGCACGGCACCGGCGTGGGTTCCGACGGCCCGGGCGGGCCCGGGCGGGCCCGGGACGGGCCCCGCCGCCGGTCACCGCCGTGTCGGGGCGCGTCAGTGGCCGAACGGGTCCTCGTCGACCCCGGGGGTCCAGCTGTGTCCGGGCCGGCCCCAGCCCTCGGCCTTGACCGCCCTGCGCGCCTTCCGGCCCCACCTCTCGTTGAGCCGGTCCACGTAGAGCTTGCCGTCGAGGTGGTCGTACTCGTGCTGCATGACCCGGGCGAACCACCCCGTGGCCTCGAAGTCCACCGGATCCCCGGCCACGTCGAACCCGGCGACCCGGACCCACTCCGCCCGCTTCAGCGGCCAGCTGTGCCCCGGGACGGACAGGCACCCCTCGGACTCCTCGTCCTGGTCCGGAGCGTCCTGGGAGGTCCTGCCCGGGGTCAGCACCGGGTTGACGAGGACGCCGCGCGGCGGGACGCCGTCGTCATTGGGGAAGGTGTACGTGAAGATCCGCAGTCCCACGCCGATCTGCGGCGCGGCCAGGCCCACGCCGTGGGCGGCGTCCATGGTCTCGTACATGTCCTCCACGAGGACGCGCAGGTCCTCGTCGAAGCGCGCCACCTTGGCGGCGGGACGGTGGAGGACGGGATCGCCGGTGATCACCACGGGGCGGACGGCCATGACGCTCTTCCTTTCACGTGCCGGGACTGTCGACACACCTGCCGGGACCGCCGACGCGCCGGGGCCCGGCACGTCGGCTCGGGAACGACGAAAGGCCGCCCCGATTCCTCGGGACGGCCTTTCACAGCGGGTGAGCGACGGGGGTTGAACCCGCGACCTCCTGGACCACAACCAGGCGCTCTGCCGAACTGAGCTACGCCCACCATGAACACCCGCCGGAAGACCGTGCTTCCGCTGGGCAACGCATACGAGTGTACCGCATTCCCGGGGGCCGACTGACCACGGCGTCACCCGGGGGCCGGCCCCCGGAGCGCTCAGGCCCCCGCAGCGCTCAGGCCCCCGCAGCGCTCAGGCGCCGGTGCGGGAGGCGGCGATCTCCGTGGCGATGCTCTTCGCGGTCTCCGAGTCCGGTCCCGGCTCCGCGGCGAACACGGCCCGGCGGTAGTAGCGCAGCTCGTCGATCGAGTCGCGGATGTCGCCGAGGGCCCGGTGGTTCCCGGTCTTCGGCGGAGCCTGGAAGTAGGCGCGCGGGAACCACCGGCGGGAGAGCTCCTTGATGGTGGAGACGTCGATCACGCGGTAGTGCAGGTGCTCCACGATCTTCGGCATGTCGCGCACCAGGAACGTGCGGTCCGTGCCCACGGAGTTCCCGCCCAGCGGCGCCCTGCCCGGCTCGGGCACCCACTCCTTGATGTAGGCGAGGACCTGCTCCTGGGCCTGCTCCATCGTCAGTCCGGAGGGGAGCGCGTCGAGCAGCTTGGAGGAGGTGTGCATGTTCCGCACGAAGTCCCCCATCTGCGCCAGCGCCGCCTCGCTCGGGCGGATCACGACGTCGACGCCCTCGCCGAGGACATTGAGCTCGTCGTCCGTCACGAGCGCCGCGACCTCGATGAGAGCGTCCTCCTCGAGGGACAGCCCCGTCATCTCGCAGTCGATCCACACTATGCGTCCGTTCGAATTAGCCACCCGGTCAATCTACCGTGCCGCTCCGACGCCGCGGATCCGCACCGTGGCCGGTCGAGGGATCCGGCAGGAGGCGGGGATAGTATCGGGGCGACCACGGGTCCGTGCTGCGTCCAGCGGCGGCGCCCGCAACCACCGGACGGGCGCATCGGGAGAGCAGTGCAGACCACTTCGAGGACGCCGGCCCCGGGCGGGGACGCCGAGCCGCTCGCGAGTCCTGACGGCCCGCGGTACGTCTCCGGCTCGCCGCTGCGGACCGTGATCATGGGCACGGTCGGATCGGTCATGGTGCTCGTCGGCTCCCTGGGCGTCGGCTGGCTCGCCTCCGTCTCCCCGCTGCGGCAGGTGCCGGTCATCATCGGCATGCGCTTCACGACCACCGGCGTGATCGTCTCCATCCTGCTGCTGGCCGTGGGCGGGATGCTCCTGATCCGGGAGTGGCTGCGGCTGGGGCAGAAGCTCAACCGGTGGGGACCCGGCAGCGGCCGGTGGGTGCTCATCGCCATCGCGGCCTGGGCCACCCCCATGCTCGTGACGATCCCCCTGTTCAGCCGGGACGTGTACTCCTACATCGGCCAGGGCCGGGTGATGGCCAACGGACTCAACCCCTACGAGTACGGCGTCTCCACGATCGACAACTTCTTCCAGCTCGGGGCGGACCAGATGTGGTCGGAGTCCCCGCCGCCGTACGGGCCGCTCTTCCTGTGGCTCGAGCAGTTCGTGGTGGCCGTGACCGGGGCGGACCCGGACGCCGCCGTGCTCTGGTTCCGGGGGCTGTGCGTGCTCGCCGTGATCGCCTGCATGTGGCTGATCCCGCGGCTCGCGCGGCTGCACGGCATCAACCCGGCTCGGGCCCTGTGGCTCAGCGTGGCCAACCCCCTGTTCCTCACCAACTTCATCGTCGCCGTGCACAACGACGCCATCATGATCGCCCTGGCGCTCGGCGGGACCTACGCGGCCGCGGCGCACCGCAACTGGAAGGGCGGTCTGCTCGGCACCACGCTCGTCACCCTCTCCGTGGCGATCAAGCCCATCACCCTGGTCTTCCTGCCGTTCATCGGCCTGCTCTGGGCCGGGAAGAACGCCTCGTGGCGCCGGCGCTTCCTGATCTGGTTCCTCGTCCTGGCCTACTCGATCGCCCTCCTCGGTGTCATGGGCCTGGTCAACGGGTTCGGCTTCGGCTGGGTCGCCGCCATGTCCACGCCGGGCTCCGTGTCCATCTGGTACGCGCCCGTGGGCTTCGTCGGCGGTCTCGCCGCCGCCCTGGCCGCGGCGATGGGCGGCGACTCGGGCCAGTGGCGGGAGGTGACGCACTCGGTGGGTCAGGCCCTCGCCGTCCCGGTCATCCTCTGGCTGATGTTCGTGGGGCGGGACGGGCGCATCATCCGCCGGCTGACCTGGGCGTTCGCCGCGATCGTGCTGTTCTCGCCGATGATCCAGGCCTGGTACGTGGTGTGGCTCATCCCGCTGTTCGCCGTCACGGGCATCCGCAGCGACTGGCAGGTGGACATCCTGTTCTTCCTCACCGTGTTCTTCATGATCTACGCCGTGTCCGACCAGCTGGACGTCTTCCCGTACCTGGACCTGGACCTCAGCTCCGGCCGGCTCATCGCGGCGGTCGTCGCCCTGTCCTACGGCGTGTACCTGTGGTTCATCGACCCGGCGACCAGGCGGCTCTTCCGCGGCCGCTACCAGCCGCCGGTGCAGAGCGCAGTGATCTGACACGTCGGTGGTGGCCCGGCGAGTTGGTAAACTCGTCCGCGGTGCCCGGGACGCGGTCCCGGGCGACCCGCCCCAGTAGCTCAGTGGATAGAGCAGGAGCCTTCTAATCTCTTGGTCGGGGGTTCGACTCCCTCCTGGGGCACGACGTGCACACGAGTGCCGGGCCCGCTCGTTCCTGGCGGCCCGGTCGCTCGGAACCGGTGTCGCTGACGCCCGCGGGTCCGTGGCGACGGGGATGGCCGGTTGTCCGGACCTCCCCATGGGTGCACCGGACGCCGTCCGTTCCGGGCGCCGCACGAGGAGCCCCGGTCGTCCCCGCCCACGACGACACGCTCCCCGGGTCGCCCGGACGCCGCACGGCGGGGCCCGACGTCCCCGTCGCCGTCGGGACGGCCCGCTGCCCGCCCAGCGACGGCACCGCCGGGCGGCACGACCGGATCGGTGTCCCCTTCCCCGGGGAACTCAGGTCCCGGCCAGCGGCTCGACCGGTCGGTGCGAACGTCGCGGGCTGCCGGCAGCCCATCCCGACAACCGGGTGCGCAGCAGCAGCAGACCGAGGACCCACGGCACCAGCAGTGCCAGGAGGAAGTCCGTCACCCCGCCGCCGGCGGTGTCCAGCAGCATCAGCACGACGGCGTGGGAGAGGATGACGACGAACCCGGCCCGGGCGAGCACGGTGGCCGCCCGGTGCGCTGCGGCGGGGGCGTGGGCGAACGTCGACCTCGCGACCAGGACCAGCCCCGCGCAGATGGCCGCGGACACGACCACGCTGAGCACCGGGGAGCCGTAGTCGCCCTGTTTGATGTCCAGGGGTGCGGACCAGCCCGTGGCGACCAGCCCGGCCGAGCCGACCAGGAGACCGATCCCCGTCGGGAGGGGAGCTCCGAGCCGTGGCTCGGCGTGCCGGAAGAGCCGGCCGAGAGCGATGAAGGCCAGACAGGGCCAGGCCGAGCCGATGCTCAGCGGGGTCCGGGCCAGGAGTTCTCCGGCCGTGTGCCCGACCAGCAGCCCCGTCACGACGACGGCGCCCTGGACGGCAACGGGCAGGCGCTCGACGGCACGGTAGGCCAGCGCCGCGAAGAACAGCACGGTCACGAACCAGAACGCGGAGAACGGCCGGGTGGCGTAGAACCCGCCGTACAGCGGGTCGGCGATGTGCTCGAGGGTGAGGTGGTCGCGGACGTGGGTGACCGCCGACCAGATCACCAGGATGACGCACAACCAGAACAGGTAGGGCCTGGCGAGGGTCCTGAAGCGGTTCCGGACCTCGGCCGTCAGGGTCCGTCCCGGCTTCCAGAAGTACCCGGTGAGGAAGAAGAACACCGGCACGTGCCAGGAGTAGAGACCCATGCGGAGGACCTCGTCGGCCCAGACGTGGCCGATGACCACGGCCACGACCCCGAGAACCCGAACGGCGTCGACGGCTCCGGAGCGGGGGGTGCTGGACATGCCCCCCAACGTACCGTGCCGCATGCACCCGGGCGCCGGGCAGGACACGACCACGGGCCGGACCCCGGGTGACTCTCCTGCCGGGACGTCCGGCCTCCTGTCGACGAGGACACGGTGAGGACCCCGGCACCCGGGGGCGGAATCCACCGCCCCCGTGCATCCACAGGCGGGCCTGCTGCGGTAGTACGGGTGAGGGCACCCACGCAGGATGGCCTCCGGCAGGACCAGACCTGCCGGACCCCTGCAACGACCAGCGAGGTGAGTCCGATGACCCAGATCCGGCTCTGCCGGTGCGGCGCCCCGCCCCTCCACGGGCCCTGGTGCTGGGCCTGCGCCCAGGAGCAGCAGAAGCATCGCGAACCGCTCGGCGTCGTCCCGTGGAACACCGCAGACATCGACTGACCGGGGCGCGCGCCCCGTCCGGCGTCCGGGACGAGTGCACTGCACAGGACGCCGGACCGGGAGGGAACGGATCCGGCCGTCCACACCGGGGGATGCCCGGCCGCGGAGGGTCCCGTTCCGCCGCAACGCTGGGGACACCCCGACGCGGGGCCAGCCCGGCCGTACCGGCCGCCGTCCAGAGGAGTTCCCGATGACCGAGCAGATCACCGTCCGCGGCTACGTGGCCACGGATCCCGAGTCCCGCAACCTGCCCGACGGCACCGTGGTGGTGACCTTCCGCCTCGCCTCGACCCCACGCTGGTTCGACCAGCAGGCCTCCAGCTGGAGGGACGGGCACACCAACTGGTTCACCGTCCAGGCCTTCCGCGGCCTCGGGCTCAACACGCTGGCCAGCGTCAGGACGGGTCAGCCCGTGGTGGTGGTCGGCAGGCTCAAGGTCCGGTTCTGGGAGGGCGAGCACGGACGCAACACGGCCGTGGACGTGGACGCCGTCTCCGTCGGGCACGACCTCGCGCTCGGAACGGCCTGCTTCCAGCGCACCGTGACCACCTCGCCGCCGGCGGTGAACGCCGGGCCGGAGGACTCCGGGCAGCCCGTGGTCGGGGCGGGCGAGGACCCTGCCGGGGCTCCGGAGGAGCAGCACGGTGACCCGTCGGGCGACAGCGGGGTCCCGGCCGTCCCCGAGGACGTCGATCCGGAGACCGGTGAGCTCCTCGGGGCCGCGGCGGACCCGGGCCGGCGCACGCGGCGGCAGGCCGTCGCCACCTGAGCGCTCCGGCCGGCACCGCCCGGGCTCTCCCTGCCGGGACCGCCCCGGTCCTGTCCTGTCCGTGCCGGGAGCCGGGCCGTGCCGCGGTGCGGCTGCCCCGCTCCGTCCCGCGCCCGTGGGCCGGGACGGAGCGGGGTAGCCTTGAGGGCATGGCGGAATTCATCTACACAATGTCCAAGGCCCGCAAGACCGTGGGCGACAAAGTCATCCTCGACGACGTCACCATGTCGTTCTACCCCGGCGCGAAGATCGGTGTCGTGGGTCCCAACGGGGCCGGCAAGTCCACCATCCTCAAGATCATGGCCGGCCTGGACCAGCCGTCCAACGGCGAGGCCCGGCTCAGCCCCGGCTACACCGTCGGCATCCTGCTCCAGGAGCCGCCGCTGAACGAGGAGAAGACCGTCCTCGGCAACGTCGAGGAGGGCGTGGGCGAGATCAAGGCCAAGGTCGACCGGTTCAACGCGATCTCCGAGGAGATGGCCCAGCCGGACGCCGACTTCGACTCCCTCATGGAGGAGATGGGCAGGCTCCAGGAGGACATCGACGCCGCCAACGCCTGGGACCTCGACTCCCAGCTGGAGCAGGCGATGGACGCCCTGCGCTGCCCGCCGCCGGACGCCGACGTCACGGTCCTCTCCGGTGGTGAGCGCCGCCGCGTGGCCCTGTGCAAGCTCCTGCTGCAGAAGCCGGACCTCCTGCTGCTCGACGAGCCCACCAACCACCTCGACGCGGAGTCCGTGCTGTGGCTGGAGCAGCACCTGAAGGACTACCACGGCGCCGTCATGGCCGTGACCCACGACCGGTACTTCCTCGACCACGTGGCCGAGTGGATCTGCGAGGTCGACCGCGGCCGGCTCTACGGCTACGAGGGCAACTACTCGGCCTACCTCGAGGCCAAGCGCGCCCGCATGGAGGTGCAGGGCAAGAAGGACGCCAAGCAGGCCCGGCGCCTGGCGGACGAGCTCGAGTGGGTGCGCTCCAACGCCAAGGGCCGCCAGGCGAAGTCGAAGGCCCGCCTGGCCCGCTACGAGGAGATGGCCGCCGAGGCCGAGAAGACCCGCAAGCTGGACTTCGAGGAGATCCAGATCCCGCCGGGCCCGCGCCTGGGCAGCCTCGTGATCGAGGCGAAGGACCTGGAGAAGGGCTTCGGGGACCGGTCCCTCATCAAGGGCCTGTCCTTCTCGCTGCCGCGCAACGGCATCGTGGGCGTCATCGGTCCCAACGGCGTCGGCAAGTCGACGCTGTTCAAGGCCATCGTGGGCATGGAGGGGCTGGACGGCGGCGACCTGAAGATCGGCGACTCCGTCAAGATCTCCTACGTGGACCAGAACCGCGCGAACCTGGACGCGAGCAAGTCCCTGTGGGAGGTCGTCTCGGACGGCCTCGACTACATCAACGTCGGCAACGTCGAGATGCCCTCTCGTGCCTACGTCTCCGCGTTCGGGTTCAAGGGCCCGGACCAGCAGAAGAAGGCCGGGGTGCTCTCCGGCGGCGAGCGCAACCGGCTCAACCTCGCGCTGACCCTCAAGCAGGGCGGCAACCTGCTCCTGCTGGACGAGCCGACCAACGACCTCGACGTCGAGACCCTCGGGTCGCTGGAGAACGCCCTGCTCGACTTCCCGGGCTGCGCCGTGGTCGTCTCGCACGACCGGTGGTTCCTCGACCGGGTGGCCACCCACATCCTCGCCTGGGAGGGCACCGAGGAGGAACCGGACCAGTGGTACTGGTTCGAGGGCAACTTCGAGGCCTACGAGGCCAACAAGGTGGAGCGCCTCGGCGCCGACGCCGCGCGGCCGCACCGGGTCACCCACCGCCGCCTGACGCGCGACTGACGCTCGCCCGACCCCGTCCGACCGGACGACGGGGCCGCCCGGCCGCTCCCCGTCTCCTCGACGCGGCGCAGGGGCCCGTCCGGTCGGGAAGAGCTGAGCCTCCCGACCGGACGGGCCCCTTCGTCGTCCGGCGCCGGCGCGGGACCGCAGCGGGCCCCGTGGCCCTCGGGTGCGGTGCTGCCGGGGTGCGGCCCGTGCCGGCGTCGCCTCACTGCCCCTCGAGGAAGACCCGGATGTCCTCCGCGATCTCGGCGGCGCGCTCGGAGCCGACGGCGTGCGTGGCGTCCGGGTACACCCGCACCGTGCCGTCCCGGAGGGTCCGCCCGGCCACCCGCGAGGAGCGGTCGACGTCGTGCATCACCGACTTCCCGGCCAGGACCACCAGGACCGGCATCCGCAGCCCGCTCAGCGCCTGCTCGCCGATCGGCGCGGGCTGCGGCAGCCGGATGGAATAGGCCCGCATGGCGGTCTCGGTCATCCTCGCGACAGGGACGTCCTCCACGGGGGCCCCGCCGGCGGTGTAGGAGTTGAAGGAGTCGCGCCACGACGACGGAAGCCACGGCACCGAGGCCGGGATCGCCCGGACCGCCGTGCCGGCCGGGATGCCGGAGAACGTGAGGACCGGGTCGACGAGGACCAGGGCGGCGACCCGCTCCGGGGCGTGGACGGCCAGGTTCACGGCCGTCCAGCCGCCGATCGACATGCCGACCACCGTGAAGCGGTCCTCGGGAAGCTGCTGCAGGACCTGGTCGAGCCAGGCGGCGTGGTCCGCGTCCGAATCGATCGGCACCTCCTGCACGCTCATGCCCGGCTCGCCGAGGAGGTCCAGCGCGTACACGTCGCCGATCTCGAGCAGGGCCGGCAGGCTGTCCGCCCACACGGGAGTGGGCGAGGAGCGCCCGGGCAGCAGCACCAGCGGGCCGGCGTCCCCGGTCCCCGCGAAGCGGTAGACGCGCACGAAGCCATGGTCCGTGCGCACGTCCCGGGTCTCGGCGGCCTCGGGCATGTCCCGCATCGCCGTCTCGTACGCCTCGAGGAACTGAGCATGTCCCTGCGCGCTGTTCCAGTGCCCCACGGGGGAGGGAGTGCGCAGCACCAGGGCCAGAGTCGCGGCGACGACGGCGAGCAGCGCGGCACCGGCGGTGATCTGCAGGGCACGGTGGCGGCTTCGGCCGGCTCGACGTGGACCGTCCATTCCGCGCTCCTCCTGACCACTGGTCAATTTTCTGACCGATGGTCAGATCGTACGCCACCGGGGTAGCCTCGGGCCATGGCGACGGAGGACACGCAGTCACGGGCGGTGCCCGCGCCGAGTCACATCCGGCAGGCGCGGCGCACCCAGCTCGTCGAGGTCACGCTCGAGCTGGTGGCCGAGCACGGGTACGCCGCCACGTCGCTGGCGCGCATCGCCCGGGCGGCGGGCATCACCAAGGGCGCGGTGCTCTACCACTTCCCCACGAAGGACGCGGTGCTCGCCGCGGCCCGTGAGCAGGTGCTGGCCGAGCTCGTGGCGGACGTGGGCGCCGCGGTCGACGCGTGCGGGGCCACGGCCGCTCCGGGGGCCTATGTGCGGCGCATGGTCGGACACCTGGCCGAGGACCCTCGGCGAGCCCGCGTGCTCGTCCAGGCCGGTCTGCACGAGGCCGGTCTGCACGAGGACTCGCCGCGCCGGGGCGGGGCGCCGGACGGCGGTGCCCGCCCGGCCTCCGCCGCGCGCTGGCAGGCGCTCGCGGCGCTCCTGCGGCGCGCACGCCCCTCCGGCGGGCCGGGTCCGGCACTCGATCCGCGGACCCTGGCGATCGCGGTGGGCGGCGCGATCGACGGGATCGTCGCCGAGATGCTCGAAGACCCCTCGTACGACGCCGTGGCCGCGGCGGAGACCGTCGTGCGCATGCTCGAGGGCGAACTCTCCCGCTAGAGCCGGGCTCCCCCCGGTCCGATCAGCCGGAGGAGGGAGCCGGGCCGGCAGAGGGGGCCGGGACGGCAGAGGGGGCCGGGCCGGAGGAAGCTGAGCCGGTGCGCCCGGGCCACGAGACCGGTCATCGCACCCCGGCCGGTCGCCGGACGGGTCACGGGGGTGCCGGACGTGCGACGGCGCCCCGTCGTCGTCCCGGTGCGGTCAGGAGAACTCCGGGAAGCGCATCATGCCCTCCTGGGCGGTCGTGGCCACGAGCAGGCCGTCCCGGGTGAACATCCGGCCCACCCCGAGGCCGCGGGCCGAGGACGCGTTGGGGGAGGACTGCACGTAGAGCAGCCACTCGTCGGCGCGGGCCTCACGGTGCCACCACATCGCGTGGTCGAGCGAGGCGATGTTCATCCCCGGCTCGATCCACGTCCTGCCGTGCAGGCGCAGGATGGGCTCGAGCAGCGTGTAGTCGCTCGCGTAGGCGAGGGCCGCGCGGTGGACGTGCGGGTCGTCCGGCAGGGGCTTGAGCGTCTTGATCCACACCGCGTTGAACGGCTCTCCGCGGGAGTCCGGCCGGAAGTAGATGGGCTCGGTGATGTAGCGCATGTCGAAGGGCCGCTCGTGGGCGACCGCGCGGGCCTCGGGGGCGTCCACGTGGCCGAGCAGCTCCACGGCGGTGGGCAGGGACTCGGGCGCGGGAAGGTTCCGGGGGGACTCGTCCTGGTGGTCCAGGCCCTGCGCCGGGACCTGGAACGAGGCGATGGCGGAGAGGATGGCGCGACCGTCCTGGTAGGCGTGCACCCGGCGGGCGGAGAAGGACCGGCCGTCGCGGATCCGCTCGACCCCGAAGGTGATCGGCTGGGAGACGTCGCCGGCGCGCAGGAAGTAGGCGTGCAGGGAATGGATCACCCGCTCCGGCTCGACCGTGCGCATGGCGGCGGTCGCGGCCTGGGCCAGCACCTGCCCGCCGTAGACCCGTCCGCGGGCGGGGGAGATGGAGTGGCCCACGTAGATGTCCTCGAGGGTGCGGGCTCCGCCCCCGTCCGCGAGGTCGAGCATGTCGAGCAGGGCCTGCGTGGGGTCCGGAACGGTGCTGTTGGTCATGGCCTTCACTCTAGCCAAGCCGTCGGCCGGGCCACGGCGCGCCGTGCGTGCCCGGGTGTGATGGGATGGGGGTCATGTCTTCGCTGCTGATCCCCATCCAGATGCGCTTCGGCGACATCGACAGCTACGGCCACGTCAACAACGTCACGATGCTCCAGTACCTCGAGGACGCCCGCGTCCGGCTCATGGCCCGGCCGCTGCCGCAGGACGCCGCGGCGGGGATCCCGGAGAACGCGACGTTCCGCGCCCTCGTGGGGGACCGGCTGACCGTGATCGGCAGGCAGGAGGTCGAGTACACGCAGCAGCTCGTGTACCGGCACGACCCGGTGTTCGTCCGGGTGTGGGTCTCCTCCGTGGGCGGGTCGAGCTTCGTGCTGGACTACGCGGTGCAGGAGGAGGACGGAGCGCAGGTCTACGCGGTGGCGCAGACCGCGGTCGTCCAGATCGACCGGGCCACCGGGCGGCCGGCGCGCCTCGACGAGGTGCAGCGGAGCCTGCTCGAGCAGTGGTCGGACGCCCCGACCCGCTTCGCCCGCCGTCCCGCTCCCGCCGGGGCCTGAGCCCGGTGGCCCGCTCCCTTCCGCTGACCGATCCGCGGGACGTCGCCGACCTGCGCACCTATCTGTCCCGGGCCCGCGGGGTCGATCCCCAGGGCGCCGTGCGCTTCCAGGCACGCGGCCGCGCCCTGGGCGCCTACGTGTGCGTGCTCGAGCCCCACGGCCTGCTCGACGCCACACCGACCGTGCTCGGGCTGCGCACCGCGGCGCTGGCGCAGGAACAGGTTCTGGACGTGACGGTCCCGCTCGGCGGGGTCCTCGACCGGATGCCGCGCCAGGACCAGGACGCCACGGAGGTGGGCCTGCCGCCGATGGACGCCGCCGTCTCCTGGGCCGGCATCGCCCCGCCCCTGAGCGGCTGGGCGCCGGTCGGGGACGTGGCCGCGGACGCCCTGCGGGAGGCGGCCCGGGCCGGGATCGCCGAGGTCGCCCGGACCGTGCCCACGGACGCGGGCGCCGCCGTCGTCGACACCGTGCGCTCGCAGGTCTGGGGCCGCTCGTCCGGCTGGGCGGATCCCCTCGCGGGGCGGCTGAGCGGGGCGCCGCTCCCGGACGGCGCGGCCTTCGCCGCGTACTCGCTCGGCTTCCTGCGCCCGGGCGCGGAGGTCGGCGTCGCCGAGAACGGCCGCTGGGTGCGCCTGAGCACCCCCGGCGGACACGTCCTCGCCAAGCGCTGAGCGGACTCAGCCGGGCCGGTTGATCATGGCGTGGGCGGCCCGGTCGAAGTAGTCCCAGATGATCCCGTCGTGCAGGGGGGACAGCTCGAGGGTGTCCAGGGCCGCACGCATGTGCGTCAGCCACGTCTCGCGCGCCCACACGTCCACGGGGAACGGCATGTGCCGCATCCGCAGCCGCGGGTGCCCGCGCTGCTCGGAGTAGGTGGTCGGTCCGCCCCAGTACTGCTCGAGGAACATCCGCAGCCGCTCCTCGGCCGGTCCGAGGTCGTCGTCGGGGTAGAGCGCCCGGAACCGGTCGTCCTCGGCCACCCGGGCGTAGAACTCGTGCACGAGCTTCACGAAGGTCTCGTGCCCGCCCACCTGGTCGTAGAACGACGACGACGTGCCCGCCTCGGCCTCCTGCCGGTCGTCGCCGACCTGCGGCACGGGGCGGCGCAGCTGGGAGAGGGGCGCCCCCACCGCGAAGGACCGGGCCCCGGGCGGGGCCGCGGCGGCCGGGTCGGTGCCCCCGGCCGGACCGGCCGGGGGCGTCGTGCCGGGCCGGCCGGGACCCGTGCCCTCGCGGCCGGGCTCGGCGGCGCCGGGCTGCTGCCCGCTCATGCGCGCACCGGCTCGTAGGCGGCGTCCGCGGCCTGGGCGCGAACGGCGCGGGCGGTCGCGTCCCGCTGCTCGAGCACGAGACGCCGCAGCCCGTGCAGGTCCGCGGGCAGGTCCGCGAGGAAGGCGTCCGTGGCGTCGACCGTCTCCTGCGCGGGGATGTTCGGGTACATGCCGACGGCGATCTGCTGGGCGAGCTCGTGCGTGCGGGTCCGCCAGACCTCGGGGATCGCCGCGAAGTACTGCTCCGCGTAGGGAGCCAGCAGCGACGTGTCGGCGGCCGTGCGGAACCCGTCGATCGCCGCCTCCTGGATCGAGTTGGGCAGGGACCCCTCCACCACGATCTGCTGCCACGCCCTCGCCTTGGCCCCCGCCGTGGGGATCGCGGCGCGGGCGCGGGCGGCCGCGATGGCGCCGTTCTCGGTCCGGTCCTGCGCGAGCATGCCCTCCACGTCCTCGTCGCCGAGGCGTCCGCCGGCGCACAGCGCGGTGAGCACGCTCCAGCGCAGGTCGGTGTCCAGCTCCAGACCCGGCAGGGTGCGCCGCCCGTCGAGGAGCTGCTCGAGGACGTCCAGCTGCTCCTCGGTGCGGGCGTGCCGGGCGAAGGCCCGGAGGAACTGCAGCTGCTGGTCGGAACCGGCCGCGGCCTCCTCGGTGAGCCGGCGGAGCCGGTCGGCGGCGGTGCGCACGGTGGCCTCGCGCACGGGCTCCGCGACGTAGCCGTCGAGCACCGTCTCGAGCTGGCGCAGCTGCACCTGGATGCCGGTGGAGGCCGTCTCGTGCGCGATGTTGCCGAGCACGAGCTCCACGTAGCGGCGCGCGGGCGTCTCGCCGTCGTGCACACCGTCCCACACCGAGTTCTGGACCAGGGCGCGCGGAAGCGTGTCCTGGAAGTTCTTCAGGTGGGTCAGGGCGGTGTCCAGGGAGCACTCGTCCAGCCGGACCTTCGCGTAGGCGAGGTCGTCGTCGTTGAGGAGCACGAGGTCCGGCATCTCCCGGCCCACCAGCTCCGGCACCTCGGTGGACGCGCCGTCGACGTCGAGCTCGACCCGGTGGGTGCGCACGAGCTTGCCCTGCTCGCCGTCGTGGTCGTAGAAGCCCACGGCCAGGCGGTGCGGGCGCAGCGTCGGGTGCTCCTCGGGGGCGGTCTGCTCGATCCGGAAGGCCCGGATCACCCCGTCCTGGTCGGTCTCCAGGGCCGGGACCAGCGTGTTCACGCCGGCGGTCTCGAGCCACTTCGCCGACCACTCCTCGAGATCCCGGCCGCTGGCCTCCTCGAGGCGGACCATGAGGTCGCGCAGCTCCGTGCTGCCCCACGCGTGCTCGAGGAAGTAGCGGTGCAGCCCGGCCATGAACTGCTGCTGGCCCACCCAGGCCACCAGCTGCTTGAGCACCGAGGCCCCCTTGGCGTAGGTGATGCCGTCGAAGTTGACCAGCACGTCCTCGAGGTCCCGGATCTCCGCCTTGATGGGGTGCGTGGTGGGCAGCTGGTCCTGCTCGTAGCCCCAGGACTTCTCCCCGGCCGCGAACGTGGTCCACGCGTCGGTGTACCGGGTGTTCTCCGCCGCGGCCAGGGTGGACATGAACTCCGCGAAGGACTCGTTGAGCCACAGGTCGTTCCACCACCGCATGGTCACGAAGTCGCCGAACCACATGTGGGCGAGCTCGTGCAGGACCGTGACGGCCCGTCGCTCGACCCGGGCCTGGGTGGGCCGGGAGCGGAAGACGTAGAGCTCCACGAAGGTCACCGCGCCCGCGTTCTCCATGGCCCCGGCGTTGAACTGGGGGACGAACAGCTGGTCGTACTTGTCGAACGGGTAGGGCACCCCGAACTGCGCCTCGTAGAACTCGAAGCCCTGCTTGGTGATGCCGAACATCTCCTCCGCGTCGACGTGCTCCATCAGCGAGCGCCGGGCGTACAGCCCCAGGGGGATCGTGCGGCCGTCGGCGCTGGTGAGCTCGTCGCGCACCGAGTCGTACGGACCGGCGATCAGCGACGTGACGTAGCAGGGGACCACCGGCGTGGGAGCGAAGGACCACGTGGCCGCACCGTCCCCGGCGGGGACGGGCTCCGGGGTGGGCTGGGTGGAGACCACGGTCCAGTGCGCGGGGGCCGTGACCGTGAACGCGAAGCGCGCCTTGAGGTCCGGCTGCTCGAACACGGCGAACACGCGCCGGGTGTCCGCCACCTCGAACTGGGTGTAGAGGTAGACCTCGCCGTCGACCGGGTCCACGAACCGGTGCAGGCCCTCGCCGGTGTTCATGTACCGGCAGTCCGACTCGACCGTCAGGACGTTGTCCTCGGCGAGCCCGGGCAGCTGGATCCGCACGCCGTCGGAGACCTCGGCGGGGTCGAGCCGCGTGCCGTTGAGCACCACGGAGTGCACCGCCTCCGTGATCGCGTCGACGAACGTCGTGGCGCCCGGGGTCGCACGGAAGCGCACGGTGGTCGAGGAGCGGAAGACGTGCTCGCCGCGGGTGAGGTCGAGGACCACCTCGTAGGCGTCCACGGCCACGGTCTCGGCCCGTGCGGCCGCCTCCTGGCGGGTCAGGTTGGTTCCGGGCACGAAGTGCCGTCCTCTCGTCGGGGTCGGGGTCGGGGTCGGGGTCGGGGTCGGGGTCGGGGTGGGTGCGTGGGTCGGGGGACGCCCGCGGCCGGCGGGCCGCAGGACGTCCGTCCATTATGTCAGCCGGGTCACCCGCCCGGAGGAAGGACGTCCCGGGCCGGCACCCCGTGGCACCCACTACGCTGGAGGGCGGCCGGCCCGTGTCCGCGGGCCTCCCGCCACGACCCAGCCCCGTTCCCCGCGACATCCCAGGAGCACGCCGCCCATGCGCGTCCACATCGCCACCGACCACGCCGGCCTGGACCTCTCCCGCTACCTGGTCGAGGAGCTCGTCGCCGCCGGCTACGACCTCGTCGACCACGGCCCGGCCGAGTACGACGCCCTCGACGACTACCCCGCCTTCTGCATCAGCGCCGCGCAGGCCGTCCGGGCGGACCGGGACGCGGGCCTCGACTCCCTGGGGATCGTCCTGGGCGGGTCGGGCAACGGCGAGCAGATCGCCGCGAACAAGGTCGCGGGCATCCGCGCCGCCCTGGCCTGGAACCTGGACACCGCCCGGCTCGCGCGCCAGCACAACGACGCCCAGGTCGTGGCGGTCGGCGGGCGCCAGCACTCCCCGGAGGAGGCGCTGGCGATCGTGCGGGCGTTCCTCGCGGAGCCCTTCTCCGGCGACGAGCGGCACGAGCGCCGGATCGGTCAGATCGGCGAGTACGAGTCCACCGGCACCGTCGCCGGCGCGCTCGAGGCGCTGCGGCCGCGCGAGTTCCCCGCGCGGGAGGCCTGAGTGCCGGAGGGCCACTCGGTCCACCGTCTCGCCCGCCAGTTCGCCGACTGCTTCGTGGGGCAGGCCCTGTCCGTGAGCTCGCCGCAGGGGCGCTTCGCGGACGGGGCGGCCGTCCTGGACGGCGCGGTGCTCGAGGCGGCCCGGGCCCACGGCAAGCAGCTGTTCCTCTGCTTCGCGGGCGACCGCGTGCTGCGCTCGCACCTCGGGCTGTACGGGGCCTGGACCTTCGGCGGCACCGAGAGGTTCCGCGGCGCCTCCTCCATCGGGGCCCCGCGCCGGATCGGTGAGCGGGAGGCCGGCGACGACGGCGGGCCCGCCGGCCCCCTGCTGCCGCCCCCGCCGGTGGGGGCGGTGCGCGTGCGGCTGGTCGGGGACGAGGGCTGGGCCGATCTGCGCGGACCCACGCTGTGCGTGCTCGAGACCCGGCAGGAGGCCGAGGGCGCCCGGGCCCGGCTGGGTCCCGACCCGCTGGACCCCGGCGCCGACCCGGCTCCGTTCGTCTCCGCCGTGCGGCGCAGCCGCCGCTCCGTGGGGGCGCTGCTGATGGACCAGTCCGTGCTGGCGGGAGTGGGCAACATCTTCCGGGCGGAGTCCCTGTTCCGCTGCGGGCTGGACCCCGCGGCCCCCGGCCGGAGCCTGGAGGAGGACACCTTGCAGCAGCTGTGGGCCGAGAACGTGGCCCTGATGCGCACCGGCGCCCGGCTCGGCCGGATCGTCACCACGGATCCCGCCGACCGGACCGGCCCGGGCCGGGGCGCGGTCCGGCGCGAGGACGCGCACTACGTCTACCAGCGCCAGGGCCTGCCCTGCCGCCGGTGCGCCACGCCCGTGGCCATGCGGGAGCTGGAGGGGCGCACGCTGTTCTGGTGCCCCTCCTGCCAGCGGTGACCCCCGGCGCGGTGCGGTGCCTCCGGCACGCGGTGCCGTGCCTCCCGCGACACCCTCGACGACGAAACGCCCCGGTCCAGACGGACCGGGGCGTTCGGGCGGGACGAGGGGATGACGGGAATCGAACCCGCGTAATCAGTTTGGAAGACTGAGGCTCTACCATTGAGCTACATCCCCGTGGGCACTCCGCGGAGGCCATTCCCATTAACCGGCCCGGCGCGCACGGTGTCAAATCCCGGTGACCGGACGGAGCCGCTCCACGCCCCGTCGGGGCCCGTGGGCGGGAGAGCCCGGGGGAGGGCACCGCGGCAAAGGTGCGGCCCCGTCCGCCCAGCCGGTAGACTCGCCGGTGGTCCGTGCTCCGGCACCGGACCGCAGCCGTCGCAGCCCAGGCTGCAGGCACCGGGGCGTAGCGTAGTGGCTAGCGCGCCTGCTTTGGGAGCAGGAGATCGCAGGTTCGAGTCCTGTCGCCCCGACGTTGGAGCGGTTGCCCGGCCCCGCCGGGCAGCCGCCTTTCCGACTGTCCCGGGCCGGGAAACGGCACCGGAAGACCCAACCGACCTACCACTCAGGAGTGCAGCGGAAGTGAAGAGCGCCGTCGAGAAACTCAATCCCACCCAGGTCAAGATCGTGGTGGATGTGCCGTTCGCGGAACTGAAGCCGTTCATCGACCAGACCTACACCTCGCTCGCCAACCAGATCCAGGTCCCCGGCTTCCGCCGCGGCAAGGTTCCGGCGCGGCTGATCGAGCAGCGCGTGGGCTTCGACTTCGTCGTCGAGAACGCGCTCAACGAGGGCCTGAACACCTTCTTCCAGCAGGCGCTCGCGGAGAACGAGATCACCCCGCTGACGCAGCCCCGGGTCGAGGTCGTCACCAAGCCGGACGAGTCCGACCGGCAGGCCGACACCAAGGTGGAGATCGACGTGGCCGTGCGCCCCGAGATCGAGCTGCCCGACTACAAGGGTCTCGAGGTCGAGGTCGAGGCCCGCGAGGCCTCCGCCGAGGACGAGCAGAAGGCCCTCGACGAGCTGCGCGGGCGCTTCGGCACCCTCAAGGCCGTCGACCGCCCGGCCGCCGAGGGCGACTTCGTCACCCTCGACCTGCAGGCCCTGGTCGACGGCGAGGAGGTCGACGCCGCCAACGACCTGTCCTACCAGGTGGGCGCCGGCACGATGCTCGACGGCATGGACGAGGCCATCACCGGCCTGTCCGCCGGCGAGGACGCGACCTTCGAGACCACGCTCGCCGGCGGTGAGCACAGCGGTGCGGAGGCGACCGTGAAGGTCGAGGTCACCGCGGTCAAGGAGCGCGAGCTGCCCGAGGCCGACGACGAGTTCGCGCAGCTGGCCTCCGAGTTCGACACCATCGAGGAGCTCAAGGAGGACCTGAAGAAGCAGGCCGCCGAGGGCACCGTGGTGGAGCAGGGCGTCGAGGCCCGCGACAAGGTCCTGGAGAAGCTGCTGGCCCTCGTGGAGATCCCCGTCCCGCAGGCCGTGATCGACGAGCAGATCGCCCAGCACTTCGACAACCCCGAGGCCGAGGCCGACCACGACACCCCGGACCACCGGGCCGAGGTCCAGAAGAACGCCGAGGACGCCTTCCGCAACGAGATCGTCCTGGACGCGGTCGCCGATGCCGAGGAGGTCGGCGTCGAGCAGTCCGAGCTGATCGACTACATCGTCAGCATGTCCCAGCAGTACGGCATGGACCCGAACCAGTTCGCCCAGCTGCTCGACTCCTCGGGCCAGGCCGGCCTGATGGTGGGCGAGGTGCGCCGCCGCAAGGCGCTGGCCAAGGTCCTGGAGTACGCGACGGTCACGGACACCGAGGGCAACCCGGTGGACCTCTCCGAGTTCGTCCGCCCCCAGGGCGAGGACCAGCCCGGCGAGGAGGTCGAGCCCGAGGAGACCACCGCGGCGCCGACCCCCGGCACGGAGGAGGGGCCCGCGGAGTCGCCGGAGTCCGCCGACTCGCCCGAGTCGGCCGACTCGGCCGGGTCCGCGGAGTCGGCGGACTCCCCGGACTCCGCCCAGTGAGCTCCTGAACCCCGCGCCGAGGGCGCCGCCGTCCAGCCCCGGACGGCGGCGCCCTCGGCGTTCCGGGACCGTCGCGGCGACCATGCGCCATCAGCGAACAACCCGGACGCGGACCGGCCGGGACCCGGGCCGGGCACTAGTGTTTCCCTCAGAGATCACCGGACCACACGGACGAAAGAGGCACCGTTTCATGACCTCCGCTCACGAGTCGCCGTTCGGCTCGACCCACGCAGCATCCACCGGCCCGCGCCTGCAGGGCGGCGGCCCCATGGGCGGCCAGGACGACTACGTCTACAACCGCCTGCTCAAGGAGCGCATCATCTGGCTGGGCTCGGAGGTGCGCGACGACAACGCGAACCTCATCTGCTCGCAGATGCTGCTGCTCTCGGCCGAGGACCCGCAGGCGGACATCTTCCTGTACATCAACTCCCCGGGCGGCTCCGTCACGGCCGGCATGGCCATCTACGACACCATGCAGCTCATCCCGAACGACGTCGTGACGGTGGCCACCGGCCTCGCGGCGTCGATGGGCCAGTTCCTGCTGTCCTCGGGCACCAAGGGCAAGCGCTACTCCACCCCCAACGCCAGGATCCTGATGCACCAGCCCTCCGGCGGCATGGGCGGCACGGCCTCGGACATCCGGGTGCAGGCCGAGCTGATCCTGTCGATGAAGCGGCGCCTCGCGGAGCTCACCGCCGAGCAGACCGGCCAGAGCCTCGAGACGATCCTGCGGGACAACGACCGCGACAACTGGTTCGACGCCCAGCGGGCCCTCGACTACGGCTTCTTCGACCACATCGCCAGCACGGCCGGCTCCATGACCGGCGGCGGCGGGACCATGAAGGACCAGGAGTAGGGCCTCGGCGGTCCCACCACTTCACCAGGCACGCCCTCCAGACCTTCGAGGAACTCAACGATGACCTTCACCTACGGACCTTCGTCCACGGCCGGTTCCGCGGCCGCCATGCCCACCAGCCGCTACGTGCTCCCCGACTTCGAGGAGCGCACGCCCTACGGGTACCGGCGGCAGAACCCCTACACCAAGCTGTTCGAGGACCGGATCATCTTCCTGGGCGTCCAGGTCGACGACGCCTCGGCCGACGACGTCATGGCCCAGCTGCTCGTGCTCGAGGCGCAGGACGCCGACCGTGACATCACGATGTACATCAACTCCCCGGGCGGGTCGTTCACCGCGATGACCGCGATCTACGACACGATGCAGTTCATCCGCCCCGAGATCCAGACCGTCTGCCTCGGGCAGGCCGCGTCCGCGGCCGCCGTGCTGCTCGCCGGCGGCACCCCGGGCAAGCGCCTCGCCCTGCCGAACGCCCGCGTGCTGATCCACCAGCCGGCCATGTCCGGCCAGGGCGGCGGCCAGGCGTCGGACATCGAGATCCAGGCCAACGAGATCATGCGCATGCGCGAGTGGCTCGAGGAGACCCTGGCCCTGCACTCCGGCAAGACGGCCGAGGAGGTCAACCGCGACATCGAGCGCGACAAGATCCTCACCGCGGCCTCGGCCAAGGAGTACGGCATCGTGGACCACGTCCTGGAGTCCCGGAAGATCCACAAGCCCGCGACCGTCACCTCCTGAGCCGGGCCCGCGGCCCTTCCGCACCCCGGTGCGCC